>JAJTHU010000233.1 GCA_021300055.1 Nitrosomonadaceae bacterium
CACATCGAGGGTGCATCTGAAGGGACATATTGGGACGGCGGCATCATCGATTACCACCTTCACCTACCGTTCGCGTCGCGAACGGGCATCACGCTTTATCCGCACTTCACGCACAAGCTCGTTCCCGGCTGGCTCGACAAGATGCTGCCGTGGCGCAAGGCACGCGGCGAATGGCTCGACAACGTCTTGCTGATTTCACCCTCGCGCGAGTATCTGGAGCGGCTGCCCATGAAGAAGCTCCCTGACCGCAAAGACTTCACGCGCTTCGTCGATGACTATGAAGGCCGACTGAAGTATTGGCGCTTCGCGATGGATGAAAGTGCGCGGCTGCGCGATGAACTGGCCGAACTCATCGCGAGCGGCCGACTTGCCGAAGCGATGCAACCGCTTGGTTGACGCGGCCGCTAAGACTTACGACGCGCCCCGCTGAATTTATTGCGGATCGCGGAGAGCGCTGCAAACAACGCCGTTGCCAGTACCATCGCGGTGAGTGCGGTCGCTATCGAAAGCCACACACCGGTGAGACCAATGACCAGCCAGAGCTGCCAGGCAACGTACGCCGAGGGCCCGGCGCAAAGCAGGATGGCAACTACGGATAGCACGTAAGATTTCATCGGCGATGGAAAGTGGTGGTACGAGCCTGCTGGCGTATTTGCGGGATTCATCGTGCGGGTGCTTTATGCGAGAAGTTTACACGCGCCCTCAGGACAGGAGCGGCTTGGCGCTCAGCCTTGATTCGCAGCGTCGCTACCCGATATTCGGCGCCAACCAGCGCTCTGCCGTGGGAATACTCCAGCCCTTGCGCCTGGCGTAATCCTCAACCTGATCTTTATCGATCTTGCCGACTGCGAAATACTGCGACTGCGGGTGAGAGTAATAAAAACCTGAGACAGATGCAGTGGGCAACATGGCAAACGAATCGGTCAGCGAAATGCCTGACCGATCGTCGGCCTTAACAAGTTCAAAAAGCGGGGCTTTTTCAGAGTGCTCAGGGCATGCGGGATAGCCGGGCGCAGGACGAATACCGACATACTTTTCCGCGATCAAATCTTCGATCGACAACGCCTCGTCTTTGGCCGCAGTTTTCTCATACGCCCAGTCTTCACGACGCACGCGTGCATGCAAGTACTCAGCGAAGGCTTCAGCAAGCCGGTCGGCGAGTGCTTTCAACATGATGGCGCTGTAGTCATCGTGCGCGGCTTCAAACGCTTTTGCGCGCTCTTCACAGCCGATGCCTGCAGTCACAGCAAAGCCGCCGATGTAGTCGGGCGTACCTTTGGGCGCGATGAAATCTGCCAAACATTGATTGGGGTTACCGGCGGGCTTTTCGTTTTGTTGCCGCAGGTGATGAAAGGTATGCAACACGGTTGTGCGCGATTCATCTGCATAGACTTCAATGGAGTCTTGCACCGCATTCGCAGGCCAGAAGCCGAAAACGGCGTTGGCCTGGAGCCACTTACCCTTGACGATTCTGTCGAGCATCTTCTGCGCGTTGGCATACACCTCACGCGCTTGTTCACCCACCACCGCGTCATCGAGGATCTGCGGAAACTTACCCCACAAGTCCCACGTCTGGAAGAACGGACTCCAATCGATATACGGCACCAGTTGTTCGAGTGGGAAATTCTTCAATTCGCGTACACCCAAGAATGTTGGCTTTGGTGGGATGTAGCGGGACCAATCAATCTTGGTGGCATTGGCGCGCGCCTTTTCGAGGGAGACGGGCTTGACACCCTTTTTGCTCGCGTGCTGCTCGCGTACCTTCTCGTAATCCTGCCGTACTTCAGCGACATACGGATCGCGTAGATCTTCACTCAAAAGGTTCGAACACACGCCCACTGCGCGTGACGCGTCAGGCACCCAGACGACTGGACCTTGGTAGTGCGGCTCGATTTTCACGGCGGTGTGCGTGCGCGAGGTCGTTGCGCCACCGATCAACAGCGGGATGGTAAAACCGCGTCGCTGCATTTCCTTGGCGACATGGCTCATCTCCTCAAGCGACGGCGTGATGAGCCCGGAGAGGCCAATGATGTCCGCCCTCTCAGCGATAGCGGTATCCAAGATCTTGTCGCACGCGACCATGACACCGAGGTCAACAACTTCATAGTTGTTGCATTGCATGACCACACCAACAATGTTCTTGCCAATGTCGTGTACGTCACCCTTCACCGTCGCCATCACAACTTTGCCCTTGGCTTTGGCGTTCTCGGCACCGGATAGTCGCTTCTCTTCTTCGATGTACGGCACGAGGTGCGCGACAGCTTGTTTCATTACGCGCGCGGACTTCACCACCTGCGGCAAAAACATCTTACCCGCGCCGAACAGGTCGCCGACGACATTCATGCCGTCCATCAATGGGCCTTCAATGACGTTGATCGGGCGGCCACCGGCAGCGGCCACCTTCGCGCGGCACTCTTCGGTATCTTCAATGATGTATTGCGTGATACCTTTTACAAGCGCGTGCGTGAGTCGCGCCTCAACGGGCTCGCTACGCCAAGCCAAATCTTCGATCTGGTCTTTCTTTTGCCCCTTGAACTGCTCTGCAAAGCTGACCAATCGATCAGTCGCGTCATCGCGCCGCGCAAACAGCACATCCTCCACGCGCTCGAGCAAATCTTTTGGGATCTCGTCGTAAACGCCGAGCTGGCCAGCGTTGACGATACCCATTGTCATACCGGCTTTGCCCGCGTGATATAAAAAGGCCGTGTGAATTGCTTCGCGCACCGGCTCGTTGCCGCGGAATGAGAACGAAACATTGGAAACGCCGCCACTCACTTTGGCAAACGGCAGATTCTGGCGAATCCACTCAGTCGCACGGATGAAGTCGATGCCATAGCGCGCGTGCTCCTCGATGCCCGTCGCAACCGCAAAGATGTTCGGATCGAAGATGATGTCTTCGGCCGGAAAACCGACTTCCTCAGTGAGGATCTTGTACGAACGCGCACAAATTTCAGTTTTGCGCTCAAAGGTATCCGCTTGGCCTTTTTCATCGAAGGCCATCACGATCACCGCGGCACCA
>JAJTHU010000018.1 GCA_021300055.1 Nitrosomonadaceae bacterium
GACGGCAGATCGCCAATCCGAGAGAGCGAGCTAAACAGCGCCGCTGCGGTTCCACCGAGCAATCTTCCGCAGCCTGCCGCGAAAATGGTGTCGCCGCTAAATAGCCACTGGCGCGTTGCCTCAAAGTAAGCGACGTGTCCCGCGGTATGGCCCGGGACGTCCAATACTTCAAGGGCAATGCCCAGCGAACCAACACGCACCACGTCGCCTTCGACGACTGCGACGTCGCGATGGGGGATGTTCTCCCGCGCAGGCCCGTAAACAGTCGGCCGTGCACTGGCGCCGAACCAATCGATTAAGGCGCCTATCCCGCCAACATGGTCGGCGTGGTGATGTGTCACCAAAATCGCTTCTAAGGACAAGTTTTTGCGGGTCAGGAAGTCGATGACTGGCGTTGCGTCGCCCGGGTCGACGACGATGGCGTACCGATCATCGTGGATGACCCACAGGTAGTTGTCAGCAAAAGCCGGTACCGGAAAAACTTCGAGCATTTCGTGCGCAACGGGATAAAATTTCGGGATGCCGAGTTCATCCACATCAACCACTGACGCAGATTCTTTCACCAGTTTAGCTGAGTGGTTCGAGTCGGCGCTTGGTCGCTATACGATCGATCGCGAGCGCGAGTGGTTGGATAGCGTGACGCCAGATGTTTTCGGCTTCAACGCCATTCAGCTCGGGCTGCCGCAACTCGACTTGCTTCGCGAGTCGCGCATTGTCCACCGCCGCACCGTTTCGCCAAGCGGCGATGCGCGTGTTCTGGCGCAGTTCCACGAGTTGCCGTTTGAGGCCCAATCTATCGATCTTTGCGTTCTACCGCATACGCTCGACTTCACCGAGCGTCCGCACGAAATTTTGCGCGAGGTCGATCGGGTGGTCCGACCAGAGGGACGTATCCTCATCATCGGCTTCAACCCGTGGAGTCTCTACGGCCTGCGGCGCTTGTGGTCGCAGGAATGTGCACCCTGGAATGGTCATTTTGTTTCGCTAGTGCGCATGAAGGACTGGCTGCAGTTGCTCGGCTTCGAACCCGCCGATGGGCGGTTGGCCTGCTACATCCCGCCGGTGCAAAGTGCTAAGTGGCAATCGCGGTGGCAGTTCTTGGAGAAGCAAGGCGATCGCTGGTGGGGGGTTGCCGGCGGCGTGTACATGCTCGACGCGGTCAAGCGCGTGCAAGGCATGCGAATCATTGCGCCGACTTGGACGCAGCGCGCCAAGAAAGAGCGCGAGTATGCGGCAGCGGCGAACCGTGCGCCTAACACTACCGGTACGGCCCATCGTCTCCGCATCATCAAGTGAGTGCGGCGCCTGATAAACGCGTGCGCATTTTTGCGGATGGCGCGTGCAAAGGAAACCCAGGGCCCGGCGGCTGGGGTGCGATTTTGCGCTTTGGCGACAGCGAGAAAGAGATTTTCGGCGGTGAACCAGCGACGACCAATAATCGAATGGAGTTGCGCGCCGTGATTGAGGCGCTCACACTGCTAACCCGCAGGTATGCCATTGAGGTGTACACCGACTCGGCTTATGTGCAGAAGGGTATTTCCGAGTGGATTCACGGCTGGAAGCGCAACGGTTGGCGCACTGCGGACAAGAAGCCAGTCAAAAACGATGACTTGTGGCGCGTGCTCGACCAACTTGCGTCGCAGCACCAGATTGAGTGGCACTGGGTCAAAGGACACGCTGGACATCCGGAAAACGAGCGCGCCGACGCGCTGGCCAATCTCGGCGTGGCGCAAATCATGTCGGGCGCGCGTTAGGCCATAGCGGTTCGTTTCGCTAACAAGCACAAACTAAACAGTACGGACTAGAGCATGACGCGGCAAATTTTTCTGGATACTGAGACCACCGGCTTGGAAGTGACGCAGGGGCATCGGATTGTTGAGTTGGCCTGCGTTGAAATGGTCAATCGCCGCCTCACCAAGCGTAACTTTCACCACTACCTCAATCCTGAGCGCGAAATCGATCCAGGTGCGCAGCAAATCCACGGCATTTCTTCGGAGTTTCTTGCTGACAAACCGCGTTTCGCGGACATCTGTGATGAGTTCCTTGATTACCTCGGTGACGCGGAGTTGGTCATTCACAACGCGGCCTTCGACGTGGGCTTCGTGAATGCGGAACTGCGCCTCGTCGGACGGCCGCCGCTAGATGAGTTCGCGGGTGCTAAACGATCCATCATCGATACGTGGAAGCTCGCTAAAGAGCAGTTTCCCGGCAAAAAGAACTCTTTAGATGCGCTCTGTGAGCGTCTTGAGGTTGACAACAGCGCCCGCACCCTTCACGGCGCATTGCTGGACGCTGAATTGCTTGCCGATGTTTATCTGGCGTTGACGCGCGGGCAAGATAGTCTCGATATTGGCTTGGCGGCGGCGCCGGTGAAGGGGGTGTCGGTGGTGCCTGCGGTACGCCCCGCCGGGCTCAAGGTGTTGCGAGCGACGGCGGAAGAACTCAGCGCACATGCGAAGGTGATTGAAGGCTTGCAACAAGCTTCGGGGGGCAAAGCGGTCTGGTCTGCGGAGGACCTCGTGGCGAAGCCGGAGGCGGCGACCAATTAGACTTGCTGCGGCACGCTTCGGGCGAGAGGTGCGCTACCTCGTGCGCTAGTCTGTCATTGGGAAGAATGCGCGTCACATGGTATAGTTTCGACCGCTTTTGTCGGTAGTCAGCACTACACTTTTTTGTAAGCAGCAGCTCCCTGGGTATGCTTTCTGCCAAGGCTGCTTGCAACGGGCGTGACACAGCCCCTACCGTCCCACGAAAAAGCCATTCTTTTACGACATCCAGTCGAGACCATGAATAAATCGATTCTTTTGATCGCCGCGGCCTTGGTTAGCACCGCCGTTGCCGCGCAAGTCCCCGCTGCAGGTGCAGCGAAGGGGGACCCCGCAGCGGGCCGCCAAAAGGCTATGGCCATATGTTCCGGTTGCCACGGTGTGCCGGGCACTAAGGCAGCCTTCCCTGAGGTGTATCACGTCCCCAAGATTGGCGGCCAAAGCGAGGCTTACCTTGTTGCAGCACTTAAGGCTTACCGTGCTGGTGAGCGTTACAACCCGACGATGAAGGCGCTTGCCACTGCGCTCACGGAAAAAGAAATCCGCGACATCGCCGCCTACTACGCCCAGGCCAAGTAAGGGAATGGATAGATGAAAACCAAACTTATCGTTGCGCTGGTTGCAACCCTCTCCACCCTCGCTGCGCTGCCTGCTGCGGCAAGTGGCAACGTTGCCGAAGGCGAAAAGAAAGCGGCTGCATGCGCGGCTTGCCATGGTCCCGCTGGCGCCAAACCGATTCAGCCTGACTATCCGATTTTGGCTGGTCAACATTACGACTACCTCGTCGCCGTGCTGAACCAATACAAGACCGGCAAGCGCAAAAACGAAGTGATGAAAGGCTTCGCTGCAGCACTCTCGCCAAAAGACATCCGCGACCTCGCGGCTTACTATGCCGCACAGAAGTCGGACTTGAAGATGAAGTACTAGTCGCTCGATGGCTTCCAACGAAAAACCCGCCGCTGGCGGGTTTTTTGTTTTCAGTTGGCTTCCTTATTTGTTGGCGTTCGGTTCCATGCCGGGTACTGGTTGGCCATCCTTCTCAGTCGAACGATCAAACACGAGCGACTTCCCAAACACTAATTGGATCCAGGACGGGTACGTGTAAGCAGTGCCCTTGTTGTGGTCAATGATCGCACCTATTCCGCCGCCGAAAATGATATTGCCCGCTACGCCCATGTTCGCTCTGGAGATAGCTCGGCCTGAAGCATCGGGGTTTTGAGGGTGTTTGCACGTGATATCTAGGTCCTTGCTTGAGCGCCTCACTTGCGCCGTGTCACCAGACTTTACGGTAATTGCACCATAGTCGTTTGAGATGCGGCAGTCTGCTCCAGCAATGGTCTCACCCGACGAGTTCTTGGTTTCGACTCTCAATGGGTGGGTTGAGTCGTTCACGACTGATGCGCAACCCGATAGCAAGATTAAAGTGAGTGACGACAATGCAAGTTTGGTCATGTATTCCACTTTTCGTAAATTAGCTTGTCAACCTACCAAATGTCGTTCTGCGCTTTTGAGCTTGGTTGTGCTTGAAACGACGACTTCGAATCTAGTTGACTCCCTGCGAGTTTGCAAGCGGATAGGCTCACGACCAACACTGTTTATTCAATAGTGTTGCTCACAATTGAGTTAAGTATTGCAACTCAAGTCAAGAAGGGCATGCTTTCTCCGAGAGGCAGCTAAGGTATACCCCCGCATCAGGTGCCGTGCCTGCACGCTGCGCCCGCCAGAGCATTTCACCGAGACAATCCATCATCGCGTGCTCAGCGTCCATCACCGAGCCGAGCGCAACGCACAGCCGCTGGTGATGTGCCGCGACACCGCGCGGCTGATCGATTGAAACCTGCTCGCGGATCGACAGGTGCATCGATAGGTGCAAGAAAGGATTGGTCTCACCATGCTCGGGCAGGTAATCGCGGTCGACATACTCATCACGCTTCTCAAGCAGGCGGTGGTACTCGGGGTGGATGCCAATCACATCGACCGCCATTGCTTCCAAAGGGGTGAGCGGCATCGACTCGCGATGCTTGCGCCAGCTCTCGAAAAAAAAGTCGCGAACCTGTTCGCGTGACGGGTTAAACATATCAGTACGCGTTACTCGACAAACTTCTGTTTGGTTTTGAAGCCGCACACGTCATAAACCGGGCACGCGCCGCACTTCGGTTTGCGCGCCACGCACGTGTAGCGCCCGTGCAGGATGAGCCAGTGATGCGCGTGATGCATGAATTCGCCTGGCACGACTTTCAAGAGCTTCTCTTCAACGGCGACCACATCCTTACCCGGCGCGAGGCCCATGCGATTGCTGATGCGGAAGATATGCGTATCGACTGCCATGGTTGGCTGCCCAAACGCGACGTTGAGCACCACGTTGGCGGTCTTGCGGCCAACGCCCGGGAGTGCCTCGAGTGCTGCGCGGTTGTCCGGCACCTTGCCACCATGCTGCTCGATCAGAATCTGGCAAGTCTTGATGACGTTCTTCGCTTTGGTTCGGAATAGGCCGATGGTTTGAATGTAGCTGATGAGCTTCTCTTCGCCCAATGCGAGGATGGCCTGCGGCGTATTGGCGACGGGGTAGAGCTTGGCCGTGGCGACGTTCACACTTTTGTCGGTCGCTTGGGCCGACAGAATCACGGCGATGAGAAGTTCAAACGGCGTCGTGTATTCGAGGTCAGACTTTGGGTGCGGGTTGATTTCCTGCATGCGCCGAAAAAACTCGTGGCGCTCAGCGGGCTTCATCAAACGGTATTCGGTGGTCGATGGCATGCGAGTAGTGGGGTCAAGACTTGAGCGCCGCGACGCTGGCCAGAGCGGTGGCTTCTTTGGCAGCGAGTAATGCAGCGCGTTCGTCTGCCTCGCGCTGCAAGCGAAAGTTGTGGAAGTTAAAGCGCTCGCGCGCCGCATCGGCCGGCATCATCTGTGGGTGCGCGGGGTCCGACTCCATGGTGATGCAGTCGACGGGGCAAACGGGAATGCATAACTCGCACGCGGTACAGAGTGAGGCGATGACGTTGTGCATGTATTTGTTGGCGCCGATGATTGCATCCGTGGGGCAGGGCTTGAGGCACTTCGCACAACCGATGCAAGCCTCCTCGTCGATGACCGCAACGCGATGCGGCTGGTGCGTGCCACAAGTCGTATCCAGCGGCAGCAAAGGGCGATCGAGCAACTCGGCGAACTCGCTGCAAGCGGAACGTCGCCGGGCGCCAGACGGCGCTGCACGGCGACGCTGGAGCGGCTGCACCGCATC
>JAJTHU010000245.1 GCA_021300055.1 Nitrosomonadaceae bacterium
CACCGGCGTGGCGTTCGGCGGTGCTGTGGTGGGCATGCGGCTTGCCGGTCGGGTTGAAGTGTCCGCCGGTACTCATGCCGTCGCCCGACGAGCAATCGCCTTTGTCGTGTACGTGGAAACCGTGCTCGGCGCCAGGCTTGAGGCCCTTTACGTCGGCCACAACGCGCACCTTGTCGCCCACCTGCGTAAAGGTCACCGAGCCGCTGGTGTTATTGCCTTTGGTCGGTTCGAGATTGGCGACCGCAACGGGGCCTTCGGGCGCCATGCTGGCACACCCCGCGAGCAGCGCTACGATGAGTGCTGCGATCGTGAGGTGGTGGGCGCGCATGTCAAGCTCCTATTTTTTTGCGGGTGCAGCGGCTGGTTTGGCGGCGGCTGGTGTAGGCGCTGCGGCTATCGCGACTGGCTTCGGAATGGGCTTACCCGCCTTGCGCATGTTGGACTGGAAGTTGGTCACCGCCTTGTCTTCGTAGCGAGCTTGGTCCGCCTTGGCCTTCTCTGCCGCTGCTTTGTCCTTCTCCGCTTTTGCAGCGGCTGCCGCGGCTTGTTCCGGGGTGGGCGGTGGAGGCGGTGGCAACTTGGCCCAAGCCGGTGTGGAAAGTGCAACCAAGGTAGCGCAAATGCTCGCGATACGGGTAGCTGATTTCATTTTTTCTCCCCTGTGAAATACGACTTAGTCGTCACCGGCGGCGGGCTGCGCGCCAACCGGGGCTGCGCTGGTGCTGTTACCACCGCTCTTCTTGACCTCGCCATACCAGAGTTCGTGATGTTCTTTGGCCCACGTTTCATCAACGTAACCTTCGCGCATGCCTTCGTAAGCGCCTTCCGTGCCGATGGTACCCATGTAAATGTGCGCCAGGGATGCTGCGACGAACAACACGGCAACGATGCCATGCACCAAATTCGCCTCGGCCATCAACTCGCGCGTCGTGTTCCAGTTGGGGAACAACAGGATCAGACCGGAGATGCTAATTAGCAGGCCGAACAGAACAATCGAGAGCCAGAACCAAGTCTTTTCGCCGCCGTTGAAGCGACCAGAAGGAATTTCCTTGCCGCTCAACAGGCCGCCCGCCTTAGACAGCCACGTGAAATCATGCGCCTTGAAAAAGTTATCTTTCACGTACAAGAAGAAGAATGCCACCAGCGAGAACATGAACAGCGGACCAGAGAAGTTATGCAGCGCCTTCATGATCTGCGTAATCCACGCAAATACAGCCGCGCCAAGAATCGGCATCAAGAAGTACTTGCCAAACATGATGATGACGCCTGAGATTGCAAGCACGACGAATGAAATAGCCATCGTCCAATGCGCGACACGCTCGGCCGAATTGAAGCGCTCGATCAGCTTGCCGGAACGCGCACCGTGCAGCTTGAACGGCCCCTTGACGAAGAAGAACAGCATCAGCGCCGCAGGCACAATGATCAGCAACACACCACCGTAGAACGTCACGGGGCCGTTGCGGACTTCGCGCCACCACTGCCCTTTATCTTCCAGCAGGACGTTCATCTCGTGGCCAGGCACCGAGGCGTACTGCGGCTTGAGTTCAACCTCCGACCATTTCGGCGGTTGGTTCCAGCCCTCTTTAGCGGTGCTGCCTGCGGGTAACGCTGGCGCTGGCTTTGCCGCTGGTGCTTCAACGGCTGGGGCTGGGGCTGATGCCGCCGCTGGTGCGGGAGCAGCCGCCGGCGCTTGCGCATGCGCTGCAAGCCCCAAGCTGATAGCAAGGCTACCGAGGGCGAGTCGAATCGCCGACGCGACGTTTAGTTGAGCTGAGATGCGAGCCATTCTGATTCCTCCGAGTGGATCTAGCGCTTTGATTTTTGTTGTTGTGCGAGTAACGGGTAAGGCGCGGTGCGGTTGCGGCGTTGACCGCAAACACCAAGGCAGGGAAGCGCGTCGCGACGAATTGCTCTCACGAACGCGCCGTCTGGAGTCAGGACTTTGCGGCGCCCGTGCGCAGGTATTCGTTCTGACCCTTGCTACGCTCCGCAAGCGCGGCTTCCCACTTTTTGCGGTCGCCGCCGAAGCGCGCGTCATCAGCCGGGCGCGCGTCCTTCTTGCCTGCATAAACCTTCTCGACCTTCGCCTTCTGGTCGATTTCGCTGCAGCCAGTCAAGATCAACGCGGCAGTAGCAAGTCCGGCGATCAGTGCGCGCTTCATGCTTTCGCTCCGGCTTTCTTGTCGCCGCGCTCGTAGGCCATCGCCCAACCCCAAATCTCTTCGCCTCGCTTACGGGTCTGGACGCGAGTTTTGTAGATCGATTGGATCACCGCACCATCACCGGCGAGCAACGCCTTGGTCGAGCACATTTCGGCGCACGCAGGCAACTTGCCTTCGGCGATGCGGTTACGACCATATTTCGCGAATTCCGCCTTGCTGTGGTTTTCTTCAGGGCCACCCGCGCAGAACGTGCACTTGTCCATCTTGCCGCGCAGGCCGAACGCGCCCGCTTGTGGGAACTGTGGTGCGCCGAACGGACACGCATAGAAGCAGTAACCGCAACCGATGCAGAGGTCCTTATCGTGCAACACCACACCCTCTTCGGTCTTGTAGAAGCAATCGACCGGGCACACTGCCATGCAAGGCGCGTCGGAGCAATGCATACAAGCGACTGAAATCGAGCGCTCACCGGGCTTGCCATCATTGACCGTCACGAGGCGACGGCGATTTACACCCCAAGGCACCTCGTGCTCGTTCTTACACGCGGTCACGCAGCCGTTGCACTCAATGCAGCGCTCTGCGTCGCAGATAAATTTCATTCTTGGCATGGTTATCTCCTCTTCCCCGTCGATCAGGCTGCCACAACCTGGCAGAGCGTTGTCTTGGTTTCCTGCATCATGGTGACGCTGTCGTAGCCGTAGGTCGTGGCGGTGTTAACGGCTTCACCACGCACGATTGGCGCTGCACCGTCGGGATACTTGGAGAGCATGTCCGCGCCCTGCCACCAACCCGCAAAGTGGAACGGAATAAAGGTCGTGCCCGAGGCAACGCGTTCGGTCACCTGCGACTTGACCTTGATCTTCGCACCTGTCGGCGACTTCACCCAAACGTACTGGTTGTTCTTGATGCCGCGTGCCTCGGCGTCCTTTGGATTGATCTCGACGAAGTTCTCCTGCTGCAACTCGGCGAGCCAAGGATTCGATCGCGTCTCGTCGCCGCCACCCTCGTATTCGACCAGACGACCAGAGGTAAGAATGAGCGGGTATTCCTTGCTTGCATCCTTGACCTCTTTTTGGATCGTGTCGAAACGCGTTGGCAAGCGCCAGAACGCCTTGCGGTCCGCCTGTGCCGGGTACTTGGCAACGAGGTCGGGGCGCGGTGAATAGATCGGCTCGCGATGAATTGGCACCGGATCTGGGAAGTTCCAGACAATGGCGCGCGCCTTCGCGTTACCGAATGGGTGACATCCGTGGTTCTTCATGGCCACTCTGATGATGCCGCCCGACAGGTCAGTCTTCCAGTTCTTGCCTTCAGCTGCCTGCTTCTCCTCCTCCGTCAGTTCGTTCCACCATCCCAATTTCTTGAGCAGTACGTGGTCAAACTCGGGGTATCCGGTTGTGATGTCTGCGCCCTTGGAGTGCGAACCGTCCTCAGCGAGCAGCGAAACACCCTCGCGCTCAACGCCGAAGTTAGCGCGGAAGTTACCGCCGCCGTCCATCACGTGCACCGAAGTGTCGTACAAGTTTGGCGAACCAGGGTGCTTGAGATCGGCATTGCCGTAGCAAGGCCAAGGCAGACCAAAGAAGTCGCCTTTCATGTTGTAGCCGGTTTCTTTGTCAACCACGTCGGTGGTGCAACGCAAAGTCTTGACGTCGAACGCAGCCATGTTGCGCATGTGCGCCTTAAGGCGCTCAGGGGTTTGGCCGGTGTAACCAATGGTCCACGTGCCGCGGTTGATCTCGCGCAGGAGATCCTCAACCACAGGCTCTTCGATACCGTTCGCGGTTTTGGTCAGCGAGATGTTCTGCTTACCGTCGCGCTTGCCGAGCAGTTGGTCGGCAAAGCCCATGCGCTTGGCGAAGTCGTACATGATCGCGTGGTCCGTGCGCGACTCAAACAGCGGATCGATAACCTTCTCGCGCCACTGGATCGAGCGGTTCGAAGCGGTACATGAACCGGCACACTCGAACTGCGTCGCAGCAGGCAGCAAGTACACGCCCTCTTTGCGATCTGGCATTGCCGCAGAAGCGGTCGGATAAGGATCGATGATGACCATCATCTCGACCTTTTCCATCGCCTTTTTCATGTCGAGACCACGGGTCTGCGAGTTTGGCG
Organism: Nitrosomonadaceae bacterium; assembly: GCA_021300055.1. Classification (GTDB taxonomy): domain Bacteria; phylum Pseudomonadota; class Gammaproteobacteria; order Burkholderiales; family Usitatibacteraceae; genus UKL13-2. The sequence goes on from JAJTHU010000245.1 coordinate 4,278, forward strand.
CATGGCCCCAATACACAACCGCCTTGAGGTTGGTCTCTTGGTCGATCATGTCGGGGTTCTCAAGCACACCGTCGATCCAACGCGAAACGGTCATGCCCGGCTTTTCCATCATCGCTTTAGAAGCGAACTGGCTCTTCATCCAATCGTAATCAACGTTCCAGACCTTGGTCCAGTGCTTCCAGGCGCCTTCATTGATACCGTAGTAGCCTGGCAGTGAATCTGGGTTCGGACCGACGTCGGTCGCGCCCTGAACGTTATCGTGACCGCGGAAGATGTTTGCGCCGCCGCCCGCCACACCGATGTTGCCGAGCGCAAGTTGCAGCAAGCAAGACATGCGCACCATGGCGTTGCCTACAGTGTGCTGGGTTTGTCCCATACACCAGACGATCGTGGACGGACGGTTCTTCGCCATCGTCTCTGCGGCAGCATAGACCTCGGCCTCCGGAACGCCGCAGGCCTCTTCAACGGCCTTCGGATTCCACTTCTTCATGACCTCTTCTTTGATCTTCTCCATGCCAAAGACGCGGTCGTTGATGTATTTCTTATCTTCCCAGCCGTTGTTGAAGATATGCCACAGCATGCCGTACAGGAACGGGATGTCTGAGCCCGAGCGAATACGGATGAACTGATCCGCTTTCGCTGCAGTACGCGTGAAGCGTGGGTCGACAACGATCATCTTCGCGCCGGTTTCTTTGGCGTGCAGCATATGCAGCATCGAAACAGGGTGCGCTTCGGCCGCGTTAGAGCCGATATACATGGCACACTTGGTGTTCTGCATATCGTTGTATGAGTTCGTCATCGCCCCGTAGCCCCAAGTGTTGGCAACACCTGCAACCGTGGTGGAGTGACAAATGCGCGCTTGGTGATCGCAGTTATTCGTGCCAAACATCGACACAAACTTGCGCAGCAAATACGCTTGCTCGTTGTTGTGCTTCGAGGAACCGACCCAATACACCGAATCAGCGGTCGAAGTCTTTCTGATCTGCATGAGCTTGTCGGTGATTTCCGACATCGCTTGATCCCAACTGATGCGTTGGTACTTGCCGTTGACCAACTTCATCGGGTACTTGAGGCGATGCTCACCGTGACCGTGCTCACGAACCGATGCGCCCTTCGCACAGTGTGCCCCAAGGTTAATCGGCGAATCGAACACGGGCTCCTGACGTACCCACACGCCGTTTTGCACATGCGCATCCACGGCGCAGCCAACGGAGCAGTGTGTGCAGATCGTCCGTTTCACCGAGATCGGGCCGTCGCTCGCGACCATCGGGCCGCTAGCCGCCTCAGCCCGCTGCATCATCGAGAACGGAAGTTGCGAGGCAAATGCCCCCGCCCCTGCCACCATCCCTGATCGCTTCAGAAATGCGCGTCGATCGATCGTGCCGACGACTTGGTTAAGTTTCGATGCGAACGTGCTCTTTTCTACTTGTCCGGAAGATTTTTTGGTGAGCAGCATAGCGAACTCCTCGACGACTTCGATTTAGGACTGAAAACGGGAAACGATACAGAGGCGATTCTACAGAGGCGATTCATTTGAGAACCACTCGCAGTGAGCAAACAACCGCTGCGCTCACGCGACACGCCACCGCCCGACGGACGTGGCTCACGCGAATCGCAGCGAACACGCGACTAAATTTGCGTTGTGCGGTAGTAATGAGCGATATGCGGGGTGACCCGATAACCGCTCCCCTGGTCGGTCGCATCAGCTTCCGCGACTACTTTGGCAACAGGCTTGCCCGCCACAACCGCGGCGGCGCCTGCTACAACACCAGCGGTGCCCAAAGTGGCACCCAAAAGAAAGCCTCGACGGCTTGGTGTGATTTGCTCTAGCTTTGATGATGCATCGCGTTGCTTCATTGCTTACTCCTCAGTCTTCAATGACGGCGAACATACAGAACGGTTAGCTCATCGCAAAAGCATCTTTTTCCACTCCGAAAAAAACGCTAGCGAGCGCAGCGACCCGCTTATAAAAGTTCGAGCCATGATACGCCGAAATCGCGCCCATGCAATTGCCGATCCACGGATAAATATGAGTGTCGAAGAATTTGTGCTGCGCAGCAATCGGTGCCGGCGGATGATTCACATCACCCATGATCATCGCTCGCATCACATCACAAAGCGCGGCCACGTGATCCTCGGGCTCCCGCACGTTTCCAGAGCGAGAGAAGCCCAAATCAGCCAAAGAATCGCGCAATTCGGCGAGCGGTTTTTCCATCATAAAACCGGCCAAGTAAACAGACCCGTAAAGGCTGACAGGCGCCTTTCCAACTCCAATGAAAAGCTCTTCATACTCTTCGTATGCAGCATCGGCTGGGGTAACGCTGGCCGCGTCGCTCAACGCAACCCAAGCATCGTGCAGCGCGCCATCGGGCGGTTCAGCGACCGCGATCGCTTGCAGCAAGCGATCATCTGGCGCACGGTAGAAGAGGTTCGCCAGCAGCGCATAAAAATTCGCGCGCGCCTGATCCTCAGGTGTGATCACTCGAGGAGACTCAAACTTAATTGGTGCTGATTGATCGGTCATGGGGCTTTCTTGTTCGCTTTACTCAATTGGTTTGCCGGTCAATATCGAGATTTCGTGCTTGTTGGACATCATGTCGACGACGCGACAATCCGCGCACATCTGCAGGCGCTTCAGGCTGCCCTCAGACGCGAACATCGAATGCCCCGATAGACGCGAAAGCATGGTGTCGATGAGTTTGCGTGTGCCTAACGCTTTGCCGCACGAAATGCAGTTGAAGGGCTCGGTCTCGTTGAGTACTCGTGCTTGCTTGCGTTCGGGCGTCAGCAGTAGCCGCGGTACCAAGGAGATTGCCGATTCGGGACACGTTTCGGCACAGACCCCACATTGCACGCAATTTCGCTCGATAAACTTCAGCATCGGACGCTCAGCCTCGGCGCCAAGCTCTCCCGCGCCATCCATCAGCGCGGAGGCAGGGCAAGCGCCAGCGCAGGCAAGGCACATAGTGCACTTATCTTTGTTGACCTCAATGGCACCAAACATCGCCGGCGCGGTCAGCCCAATCGCTTCTGGCTTGTTGGCGGAAAATCGCATGAGATGCTCTATCGCAAATTCGATCGTATTGCGCTTGTCGTCCGTGAGGTGAAAGGTCGCCGGTGTCGTCACCGTTTGCGCAGCAGAAATGGTTCCGACCGCCGTCGACAACTGCTCCACGCCGGTCCAAACAAAATGCGTGCCTGAGTAACCGAGCGCATTCATGATCGTGTCGCCCGTCTGGCAAGCCGCGCGAGTCGACTCCGCATACTGCGGCGCTTCCGACCCCGCAGAAAACACCACCACGCCCCTCGCGCCATAGGCGACGGCGCCAAGCATCAGGTCAAGTCCAATCGAAGCGACATGCCAGGCCTCAAGTGGGATGACGTTGTCGGCCAATGAGACGTCCGCGAGTGCTGCTGCGCCATCCATGCCGTTGTGGATGAGCAAAGCCGGTTGCTTGCCGCCCGCTTCGCGGAACGCGGCAAACATCGCGCGCAGTTGCGCTCCTCGGTCGCTGACGCGTGGATATTGGTAGCGCATGGCCCCGGACGGACAAACCGTTGCGCAAGCACCGCAACCCATACAGAGGTTGGGATTGACCTCAACGAGATCACCCGCGCTGGTAATGGCTGACGTCGAGCAGATCTCGATACAACGATTGCAGCCGTCTTTTTTCGAGCGGCTGTGCGCACATAGTGATTCTTTGTAGGCGAAGAACTTGGGCTTCTCGAACTC
>JAJTHU010000340.1 GCA_021300055.1 Nitrosomonadaceae bacterium
AAGTCTTCCATATCGACCAGACGCTTGGACGCGCGCGCGGCAAATAGTGCGGCTTCATTGACCAGGTTGGCGAGGTCTGCGCCGGAAAAGCCAGGGCAACCACGTGCAATGGTTTCCGGTACGACATCAGGCGCAATTGGCACCTTACGCATATGAACCGTGAGGATCTGCTCGCGACCGCGAATGTCTGGCAACGGCACTACCACTTGGCGATCGAAACGACCAGGACGCAATAGTGCGGGATCCAGCACGTCAGGACGGTTGGTCGCTGCGATTACGATGACGCCGACGGTGCCTTCGAACCCGTCCATTTCTACGAGCAACTGGTTCAGGGTTTGTTCGCGTTCGTCATTGCCGCCTCCAAGGCCTGCGCCACGTTGCCGACCAACAGCGTCAATTTCATCGATAAAGATGATGCAAGGTGCATTTTTCTTTGCCTGCTCAAACATGTCGCGCACGCGTGCTGCGCCTACGCCGACAAACATTTCGACGAAGTCTGAACCGGAGATGGAGAAAAATGGGACCTTCGCTTCGCCGGCCATGGAACGCGACAACAAAGTTTTACCGGTACCCGGCGAACCCACCATCAAGACGCCACGCGGAATGCGGCCGCCTAGTTTTTGGAACTTGGAAGGATCACGCAGAAAATCGACGAGCTCTGCAACTTCCTCTTTGGCTTCATCGACGCCAGCAACGTCCGCAAACGTAATCGGGTTGTTGTTCTCATCGAGCATGCGCGCGCGGCTCTTACCGAATGAGAACGCGCCACCCTTACCGCCACCTTGCATTTGGCGCATGAAGTAGAGCCAGACGCCGATAAGCAACAGCATCGGGAACCACTGGATGAAGATCTGCATCAGGAACGACTGCTCTTCCGGTGCTTTCGCTTCGATCTTGACGCCCGCTTTAAGCAAATCGTCCCACGTGTAAATGTTGCCAGGTAGGTAGGTGACGTATTGCTTGTTGTCCCGCGTGAACACGCGTACCGTTCGCGCGCCCTCTTCACGGACACGCTCGATATTGCCAGCCTTGGCTTCCGACATCATCGTCGAATAGTCCATCTGTTCGCGCTGGGCACCGCGATTGCTGAACTGCATGAAGACCATCATCATCACAATACCGATGATGAGCCACACGCCCACACCCTTCATCCAATTGTTGTTCACGTGAACACCTTTGCTTTCCTAAACGGCTTTCCGCTACTTGCGGAAGCATACTTTACTCTCAATCCCAAATCGCCACCTTGAGCGTATGGTATTTACAGTCTGTCAGGTTCCTCGCGGCGGCTGACAGGGCGACGAAAAGCAGCGCTAACAAGACGTCACTGCGCTGGCGGCGACTTCAGTCCACGGGCAAACAAATACACCTCTCGGCTTTCGTCGCGTGAGGCATCGGGCTTTTTTGCGGCCACTTTCTGGAATTTGCTACGCATAATTTTGACGAAGGGTTCAAAGCCATCCCCCTGAAATACCTTGACCAAGAAAGCACCGTTTGGTTTCAGAAACTTCACCGCAAAGTCGACGGCTAGTTCACCTAGCGCGTACAAACGCGCCTGATCGGTGATTACAACACCTGTGAGATTGGGGGCCATATCTGAAATCACAAGGTCGACAGGCTTGTTTTCGATCGCATCGACCACCGCGGCGAGACCTGCGTCTTCGGCGAAATCCGCTTGGATGAAGTGAACGCGCTCGATCGGCTCCATGGGCAAGAGGTCGATTGCAACCACCTTGCCTGTCGCACCCACACGCTTGACAACCATCTGCGACCACCCGCCCGGGGCGGAGCCGAGATCCACCACCACCATCCCAGGCTTGATGAGATTTTCCGCCTCAAGAATCTCCTGAAGCTTGTACACGGCGCGCGACCGGTAGCCCTCCTCGTTAGCGCGTTTGACGTAAGGGTCGGACAAATGGCGTTTGACCCAGTCGCGGCTGTTTTTGGGGCGTGCTTTGGACATTTGCATCGCGTAAGCCAGTCGCTCGGAAGCTGACCAACCGTCCGCACCTTTATACTCGTGGGATGAAGATTCAATTATCCCCCGCCGAGAGACAGAAACTCAAAGGCGACGCGCACGCGCTCAGCCCACTCATCATCATTGGCGACAACGGCCTGACCGCCTCGGTCATCCGCGAAATCGACCGCACCCTAAAAGCGCACGAGCTCATCAAGATTCGCGCCAACAATGACGAGCGCGATGTCCGTGCGGCTTGGCTAGAAGAAATCTGCAATGCACTGAGTGCAGCGCCAGTGCAACTCATCGGGAAAACCCTTGTGGTTTGGCGAGAGAACCCGGAAAAGGCCAAAGAACGTCGTCGTGCAGCCCTGCCGCTCCCAGTTCGAAAGGAAAAACGTCTTTCCAAACATCAAGAAGAGATGCGAGCGTCCGGGCAGATGCGCGGAACGCGGACGCGGCGGCGCGCAACAGGCAAGTAGACCGCGAACCAAACTCTAGAATTGGCGCGGCTTTTCAGGCGTTTTTGGCCCCAAGATGCCCGTCCCTTCTAGGGTTTATGCTAACGACTTCCTAGATCGCTTAGCCGATGGTAAACGGAGCGAGCTTCTTACGAACTGCTTTGTTGTTGAGTCTGGCGTACACCGGCAAGCCGTCTTTATACGGCGGATAGGCTTCTCCACCGATCAGGGGGGCTAGGTAGTTGCGGCACTTTTGCGTGATGTGAAAGCCATCAGGCGTAATGAAGTCACGCGGCATTTTCTTTTCGTGATTGGCCACTTGCTCGAGCGGTGCAGCGATGATCTCCCATCGATAGGGCTTGCTTGACTTGCGCTTGATCGCGGGCATGACACCGTTCATTCCCTTGACGGCAAACTCAACGGCCGCTTTGCCAAGCGCATAGGTTTGCTCGACGTCGGTCTTTGACGCGATATGACGCGCCGCACGCTGCAAGTAGTCCGCGACCGCCCAGTGGTACTTGAGCTTGAGTTCGCGCTTTACAAGATCGGCAATGACCGGTGCAACACCGCCGAGTTGTGCGTGGCCGAACGCATCGACAAGGCCGGACTCGGAGACGAACTTTCCGTCCTTGCCCTTGATGCCCTCAGAGACACCGATGGCACAAAAGCCATGTTTGGCGACCACCTGCTCGACGCGCGCCACAAACGCTGCCGGGTCAAACACGACCTCCGGGAATAGGATGATATGCGGCGCGTCACCGGACTTCTCAGCGGCAAGGCCAGTCGCTGCGGCGATCCAACCCGCGTGTCGCCCCATCACTTCGAACACGAAAACTTTGGTCGACGTTTTGGCCATCGAGGCCACATCCAGCCCCGCCTCCTTCATCGAAACTGCAACATATTTCGCCACCGAACCAAATCCCGGTGAACAGTCAGTGATGGGTAGATCGTTATCAACGGTCTTTGGCACGTGAACCGCAACCAGCGGGTAGCCCATCGACGCGGAGAGCTGCGAGATCTTGAGGCAGGTGTCGGCTGAGTCGCCGCCGCCGTTATAAAAGAAATAGCCGATGTCGTGCGCGCGAAACACCTCAATCAGCCGCTCGTATTCGCGGCGATTCTGCTCAAGTGATTTCAGTTTGTATCGGCAAGAGCCAAACGCACCGGCGGGGGTATGCCCCAATGCCTTGATGTTTGCGGTAGGCTCGAGGCTGGTATCTATCAGGTCCTCGGTGAGTGCACCGATGATGCCATTGCGGCCCGCATAAACCTTGCCAAAGACCTTCGGGTAGCGTCGGCACGTCTCGATTACTGCTTGCGCCGACACGTTGATGACGGCGGTCACGCCACCCGATTGCGCATAAAACGCGTTGCGGGGCTTCGGGCTAGTCTTGCGCATGAAATCTCTCTCTGGAGCAGTAAAGTTGGCTCAGCCAGAACACGGGGCGACTCTGAATCCGCGCGGCAAATACTTCTCAGGCGAGTGCAGCAAAGATCTTGTCGCGAATTTCTTCCATCTTGCCGACACCTGGGATTCTTACGTACCGTGGCGCCGCCGGGCCGCCCGACCGCGCCCAATCGCCGTAGTACTGAATCAGAGGCTCGGTCTGCTCATGGTAAACAGCCAAACGCTTTTTGACCGTCTCCTCTTTGTCGTCATCGCGTTGAATGAGGTCTTCACCCGTGACGTCGTCCTTGCCCGCCACTTTAGGCGGGTTGAACTTCACGTGGTACGTGCGACCTGAAGCCACGTGCACACGTCGCCCAGACATTCGTTCGATGATCTCAGCGTCGTCGACCGCGATCTCAACAACAAAATCGAGGTCGACGCCCGCAGCCTTCATTGCATCGGCCTGCGGAATCGTGCGCGGGAAGCCATCGAACAAAAATCCTTTGCCACAATCGGACTCCTTGATACGCTCCTTCACCAGTCCGATGATGATGTCGTCCGAAACGAGTGCACCGGAGTCCATCACTTTCTTCGCTGCAAGACCTAGCGGCGTTCCAGCCTTCACTGCGGCACGAAGCATGTCTCCCGTCGAAATCTGTGGGATGCCGAACTTCTCCTTGATGAACGCAGCCTGCGTGCCTTTTCCGGCACCGGGGCCACCCAACAGAATCAAGCGCATCGCTTAGTCCTTTGCAGAGTATTTAAGTTATTGTCCCGAGAGCTCGAATTTTACGCGATTCAGATTTGAGCGATGAATGGTGCTTGATGAGACGTGCGCACAAAACGCGCGCGGCGAGCACATCTCGTGCGGCTCAACTGAGCGATACCGCGCCCCACAGCTCGCGCACTCGGTGCAAGTCCTCAGCCGTATCGACTCCAGGGGCAACTGTACCAGTCCAATCCAACACAGCGATTCGGTAACCATGGTGCATGGCGCGCAGTTGCTCAAGCGATTCAGTTTGCTCAGCTGGTGCTACCGAGAGGGTTGAATACCGCGCCAAGAAACCAACGCGATAGGCGTAGATGCCAACATGGCGTCGCGCATCGGGCGCAAGCAAGTTGGCCGATACGCCGACGGCGTTAGATGCCAGCGCCAGCGCCTGCGCCCGTGGAAAAGGAATGGGAGCTCGGCTGAAGTACAAGGCCAAACCCGCCCCATCACAAACCACCTTGACCACGTTCGGGTTAATGAAATCATTGGCCTCGCTAATCGGGTGCGACGCGGTTGCAATATCCGCAGCAGTGGTTTTGGCCAGCAGGTGCGCAACCTCGCGAACCAAACTTGGATCGATCAACGGCTCGTCGCCCTGCACATTCACGACGATTTCATCGCTCCCCAAAGCCAGTTGTGCAACCGCTTCGGCAATTCGGTCTGTCCCCGACACATGGTCAGCGCGTGTCATTAACGCGCTGAAGCCTCGCTCACGACAGACTGCAGCAATCTCGACGTCGTCCGTTGCAATGTGAACTGACGTCGCCCCTGAACGCAACGCTCGCTCTGCCACGCGAACGACCATCGGCGCACCGCCGATATCGGCAAGAGGCTTATCAGGTAAGCGCGTCGAATGCCGCCGTGCAGGAATGACTGCGTGGAAAGCGCTCAATGCTAACGACTCAGGTATTGCGTTCTTCATCGACGCGGAGTTCACGCGCTTCATCAACCAACATCACCGGAATACCATCGCGAATCGGGTAGGCCAGACGCGCCGACCAAGAGATCAGTTCCGTCTTGTCTGAAGAAATCACGAGAGGCCCCTTGGTGAGCGGACAAACGAGGATCTCAAGGAGTTTTGGGTCAATGGCCATTGGCATCAAGCGCGGCGAGCCGCGATTCAATAAATTGGTAGAACGCCTCTGGAAGCAGGGCATCCACACGCATTTCGACAAAACGATCGTCGGCGAATGCTTGACATTTTACTGCGTCCTTTTCGGTCATCACGATGATGTCTGCAGTGATATCGCGGAAATCTTCTGACCGGAACCCATGGTGGTCAGCGAACGCATGCGTGGCTTGCACTCGCACGCCGAGTGACATCAAGTGGGCAAAAAAACGTGCAGGAAATCCAATCCCCGCGACGGCCACCACTCGCTGTCTGGAACTTTGTTCAATTAAATCAGCGAGCTTTCGCTCTGCTCCATCAAGCACAGAAACGAATCGCTCCGCGCCATAACGCATTTCAAAGATTGGGGGGACCGTATTCGAGTTTGCACGCAACTGCATCAGCCACTCTTCCGGTTCGGAATCTCTTGGTGCAAGCGGTGTTGTTGATGCGGTTTTGTTGACGACGATACAGTCAACGGCGTTGAGCCTCGTCACCGGCTCGCGCAAGGGACCCGCAGGCAACACCCAACCGTTTCCTAGCCCCCGAGTGCCATCGACCACGGCGACTTCGATGTCGCGCGCCAAACGGTAGTGCTGCAAACCGTCGTCGCTCAGCACGAGCGCGGCATTCGGGTTTTCCTGAAAGGCAAGCACGCCTGCTGCGACGCGGTCGGTGCTCGCGTACACTAGCAATTGCGTCCGGCGGGCGATTACTCGCGCTTCGTCGCCGAGCGCGTCGTCGGCATCCAGGGCGCCAATGCGGCGTACCACTCGCTCCTCTCTGCCGCCGGATCCGCGCGTAACAATCGCTGCCATCCTGCCTCGCGAACGCAATCTCGCTGAGAGTGCAATCACGAGCGGGGTCTTACCCGTACCACCAACGGTAATGTTGCCAATCACGACAACTGGCTTCGATAGGTGTCGTGATGCACGCCAGCCCCGACCGAAACTCCAGCGCCGGAGGTAGACCAGAAGCCAAAACAGCAACGCTACTGGCCGCAACAGAATCTGCCACGCACTCCTGCGCTGCCACTCTCGAAGGAAGAACGCCTCGATGAAGCGCATCGTGGCTGGCCTCAGCGCTTAACGGGACTTGGATTGGGTCGTGAACGAGATCTTCGTGTACCCAGCGACGCGTGCGGCTTCCATCACATTCACCACGGCTTGGTGGGTGGCTGCAGCATCTGCCCCGATCGAGATAACCGGATCCTTCATCTGCTGCGCATTCGCGGCTTCGCGCAATGCGTTTGCGAGTGCGTCGACGCTATTGAAGTTCACAGGGTTATTGTTAATGGCGTACTTGCCCGCAGCATCAACGCCAATGTTCAGAATCTGCGGCTTCTCGACCGACTTGTCCGCAGAAGCCTCTGGCAAGTTAATCTGCAGCTCGGAATACCTCGAGTAGGTCGTCGTCACCATCACAAAAATTAGGATGACGAGCAGTAGATCGATCAACGGGATGAAGTTGATCTCTGGTTCTTCGCGCACTCTGCCCCGACGAATATTCACAAGACCTCCTTAGCACGATTGAGGTTGTCGCTGTGTGCTGTCAAGCAACAGATCACGAGCGATCCCCGTGCAGGGTCTCGACGAGCTTGATGCCTTGCTGCTCCATATCTACAACCATCACGTCTACCTTGCTCCGGAAGTGGCGGTAGAAGATGAGCGCGGGAATCGCCACCGCGATACCCGCCGCAGTGTTGTATAGCGAAATCGAAATCCCGCGAGCGAGCATGGCAGGATTCTGACCGGTCGGTCCGCTCGCACCGAAGATATCGATCATGCCGACTACTGTGCCGAACAGGCCGAGCAGCGGCGCGACGGTAGCAATGGTTCCAAGGCCCGTGAGGAATCGCTCCATTTCGATCATGACGGCTCGTCCTGCCTCTTCCATCGACTCCTTCATGATGTCGCGCGAGGACTTGACGTTCGCGAGGCCCGCAGCAAAGACACGGCCAAGGTAAGAGTTCGCATTCAGCTTTGCCAACAGTTCCGGCGTTGCGCCTTGCACGCGGTAGGCTTCGACCGTATCAGCAAAGAGGTTCGGGGGAAGCACCGCCTTACGTCGCAGCGTCCAGAAGCGTTCACCAATGATGGCAAAGCAAATCACCGAACACAGAATGATGAACCAGATAGTCCAACCAGCGGCTTGAATGATTGAAAGCAAAGCGGTCTCCAGAAACGAATACGAGAGTCATGGGTGCCTGCGCCGATTACGGGCACAAGCAGCCGCGACGCTAAAGGCTGACGAAGTTTAGCGCGGTTCGTCGGCACACCTCGAATGCATGCGTCGGCAATGTGGGGGCCAGTCCTATGTCTACTCGCGCGGGGCGCTGCGCCGGCAGGCTTCGCGCTCGCAGCCGTCACGCAGCAAATTCTCCGGGTGTCGCGATTTCTAGACATACCGTGGAAGTCGACGCAAATAGGCGTGATTGCGAGGATCGGAATCCGAACACTAGCAACGACGCGGGTTTTCAGGCTGTTTGGCGCCAGATTCAACCAACCACGCCGCGTCTTGAGTCGGTGTCGCGTTTCATCCACAGCTCCTGTGGATAAGTCTGTGAGTAGCGCCTGATAAGGCTCCGTAAGTCACGAAACCGTAACGATTTTTTCCAAGCCGCCTAAAAAATGTGCCAAGCAAAATATGCTGAATTCTCAGTCACTTACAGATCTGTGGTGAGCGTTTGACGCGACAATTCGGGCTTAGCCTAGGGGCACGCGGACGGTGATACCATTCGGTGGATGAAACCCCCTCGTGACCTGTTGTTTTCGGCCACCCACATGCCCCAAAACCCCGCGCCAGATAACGAGTTTCAGCCCCCGCCCCTCGCAACCTTGGGCACAGCCACGGTGTGGACTGTGTCCGAACTCAACCGCAGGGTCAGGGGTGCGATTGAAGCAGCATTTGAACTCCGCTGGGTGCGCGGCGAGCTCTCCAATGTGGTGCGCGCAGCAAGCGGTCACTGGTATTTTTCGCTGAAGGACGACGCCGCGCAGGTTCGCTGCGTGATGTTTAAGGGCCGAGCGCAGGCGGTGAATTTCACACCCACCAATGGAGTGGAGGTTGAGGTCCGTGCCTTACCGACCTTATATGAAGCGCGCGGCGACTTCCAACTCGGTGTCGAGGCGATGCGCCGCGCAGGCGTCGGCGCGCTGCACGAAGCCTTTGAGCGGCTAAAGCGCAAGCTCGATGAAGAAGGGCTCTTCGACCCTGCGCAAAAGAGACCGCCGCCGACTTTCGCGCGGCGGATCGGCATCGTCACCTCACTCAAGGCGGCGGCGCTAAGAGATGTGTTGACGACCTTTCGTCGGCGTGCACCGATGATTGAGATCGTCATTTACCCAGCAGCAGTTCAAGGCGCAGACGCCGTGTCGGAGCTAGTGGCGGCGATCAATAGCGCGGCAACGCGTAAAGAGATCGACGCGCTACTAATTTGTCGCGGGGGTGGCGCGATGGAGGACCTTTGGGCTTTCAACGAGGAACCTGTTGCGCGGGCGATCGCCACTTTCCGCATGCACACTCGCCTGCCCGTAGTGTCGGGGGTTGGCCACGAAACGGACTTCACCATTGCAGACTTTGTCGCAGACGTACGCGCACCAACGCCGACCGCAGGCGCCGAGTTGTTGTCGCCCGACATTCGCCAGTTGCGGGCGGAACGTGAACGCGCCCGCCAAAGATTGCAGCGTGCGCTGCAATCACACGTGGCGCAATGGCGTCAGGCAGTGGACCTAGCGGCACGCGCGATCGTGTCTCCTTCGCAGCGACTAGACCACGAGCGAGCCGTGCTGAGGAGCTTGCGCCACCGCATTGAACGCTGCCAACACTGGCAGCGTTCACAGCGCACAACGCGGCTCGATGGCTTTAGGCATCGCCTTCAACGCGCGACACCCTCGACTGCACTTCGGCAGCAGCTGCTCGCAGCGCTTGCTGGGTCGATGCAGCGTTCTTCGCGACTTTACGTTGCAAAACTGAATGTCAGCGTCTCTCAGCAGCGTCAGGCGCTGACGATGCTCGATCCTGCCCGCGTGATGACACGCGGGTATGCGGTCATTCGACGTGCGGATGCAGCCGCGACCGTTGTCACGAGTGCGCTTTCACTGAAGCCTGGTGTACCTATCGCAGTGCAGTTTTCCGACGGCCAGATATTGGCAAATGTGACAAAGACCGAACCCTGACGCCTTGTGCGACGCAACGGACGCCGCACACCATACTTGCAGACCTGCTCGCGGCAGCGTAACCTCCTCTGCACCACCCTAGGAGGTCGATATGGCAAAAAAAGCGAAACCAGCGAAGTCCAGTACCAAAGCAAGCGCTTCCGTCTACAAGGTCATTGAGCTCGTCGGCACGAGTTCTGTCTCTTGGGCCGACGCCGCCAAGAACGGCATCACCACAGCAACTAAATCGCTGCGCGATGTCCGCGTCGCCGAGGTAACCAAGCTCGACGTAAAGGTCGACAAGTCAGGCAAGCTGACCTACCGCGCCAAGATGAAGCTGTCGTTCAAGTACCACGGCGACTAAGTCTGCTCCGGCTACTTCCTGTCGGGATGCCTAAGCCAATGCGCCACCATCGCGGTGGCGCGATGCACTATTTGCGTATCCAAGCAATCGAGCGGCTCGAACAAAGGCATGCTGCGTAGCCACGTCAGTTGGCGCTTTGCCAACTGACGCGTCGCCGCGATTCCCTGCTCGCGCAACTGCGTCGAGTCGATGTCACCATCGAGGTACTGCCACACTTGGCGATAGCCGACGCAGCGCATTGATGGCATGTCAGGACTGAGATTGAAGCGCGCACGCAGTGCGCGAACTTCTTCAACAAAACCAGCTGCGAGCATTGCGTCAAAGCGCTCAGCGATGCGCGTATGCAGAATGCTTCGGTCTGAGGGCAACAATGCCATCCCGTGCCAAGCAAACGGCGGAGCGGGATGGACCTGACGCTGCTGCATCGATGAGATGGGCTGCCCTGTGAGAGCGAAAACCTCCAGCGCACGCTGGATGCGTTGGCTGTCGTTGGGCGCCAATCGCGCCGCAGTAATTGGGTCAATCGCCGCCAGCTTGGTGTGGAGTTGCGGCCATCCCTCCCGCTCGGCCTGTGTCTCGATCTCGGCACGGATAGTCGGATCAGCCGGCGGTAGCGCACTAAGGCCATCGAGCAGCGCCTTCACGTACATCATCGTGCCGCCTACGAGCAGCGGTACGCGATTCGCCGCGCGGATACGCTCGATCTCGCTGAGCGCATCGCGACGAAAATTTGCAGCAGAGTAGGCCTCGGTCGGCTCAACGAGATCGATAAGTGCGTGGGGATGTGCGCGTAACACGTCCTCACCCGGCTTGGCCGTGCCGATGTTCATGTGCCGATAGACCAATGCCGAATCGACGCTGACGAGGTCCAGCGGAAATCGCTCCGCGAGCGCGCACGCGAGTGCCGTTTTCCCAGCGGCAGTGGGACCAAGCAAGAAAAGAACAGGCGCGTCCAAAGTCTGGCGAGAGACCTAGCGACCGCGCATGAACAAACGATCCAGATCCTGAATCGTAAACTCGTGCCAGGTTGGGCGGCCATGATTGCACTGGCCACTGCGCTCTGTCGATTCCATCTGACGTAGCAGCGCGTTCATTTCCGCAATGCTTAGCTGTCGGTTGGCACGAACGGCTGCATGACATGCCATCGTCGAAAGCACCTCGTCGCGGCGCTGCTCGAGCGCGTGCGACGCGCCATGCTCGCCGAGGCTTTCGAGCATTTCACGAAGCAAGTCGACCGGCTCACGCCGATCTAGCATGGCAGGCACCGCGCGGATCGCAACCTCGTTTTCACCAAGCGCGCCAAGGTCGAAGCCGAGCGCGGCTAATAGGGTACGGTTTTCGTCGAGTAACGCGCGCTCGCGGGCACTTATGGCGAACGCAATCGGGGCGAGCAAAGGCTGGGACGCAGCCTCACCCGTGTCCAGCTCCCGCTTGAACCGCTCATACAAGATGCGTTCATGCGCCGCGTGCATGTCGACCAGAACGAGTCCACGTTGCGTTTGCGCGAGTATGTAGATGCCGTGCAATAAACCAAGCGCAAATCCAAGCGGAGGAAAAGCGTCGCTGCCATCCGGCATCGCCGCCGGTGCGGCAATGCGCGCAGCATCCATCTCCGGCCGCTGTGTGTCGCCACGCATAACGTCGTAAAAGCTTGAGGGCTGCTGCACGCCCTGCAGCGGTGGCGCAGTTGAAAGCGGCTGAGCCGGATAAAGCGGCATCGGGCGCTGTACAAAAGTGTTGGGGTTCGTTCGCGAGGTGGAAACATACGCCTCGGGCTCCGCTTCGGGTCGCGGCACCTCGGCGCTCGTCGCCGCGAGTGCCTTGCGTACAGCGTGGTACACAAACTGATGAACCGCGCGCGCGTCGCGAAAGCGTACTTCCGCTTTCGCCGGATGAACGTTGACATCGACGAGTGACGGATCGATGCGGAGAAACACCGCAAAAGCGGGCTGCCGGTGGCCGTGCAAAACATCTGCGTAGGCCTCTCGCAGCGCATGTTGCAACAACTTGTCTCTGACGAATCTTCCGTTGACGAAAACATACTGCTGATCGCGGCTGGCACGCGAGTATCTTGGCAGCGCCGCAAACCCACTCAAGGCAATCAGGGGCTGGTCTGCATCAACAAGCACACTCGCATCGACAAAGTCCTCGCCAGCAATTGCACCGACGCGTTCGAGCAGAGACTGTCTTGGGTATGACCATACGACGCGCCCATTGTGTGACAAACCGAAAGCAACCTCGGGGTGCGCGATTGCGATACGCGAGGCTGCATCCTCGGCATGACCAAACTCGGTTGCTTCGGTCTTCAGAAACTTGCGCCGCGCTGGCGTGTTGAAAAACAAGTCTTCCGCCTCGATCACCGTTCCCGCTGCCAGCGCTGCTGGCTCAATCGGTCCCATCGCGCCACCAGTCACCACAAGCCGGTGAGCATGCGGTGCGGCAGCCGTACGCGAAGTAAGCGTCATCCGCGATATCGCTGCCAGACTCGCCAACGCCTCCCCGCGAAACCCCATGGAGGCCACACGCTCAAGGTCTTCAAGCGTGCGGATCTTCGATGTCGCGTGGCGAGCGACCGCATTCGGCAGATCGCTACGGTCGATCCCGGTGCCGTCGTCAGCGACGCGAATGCGTTTCACGCCGCCTTGCAGCAGATCAATGTTGACCTGCGTTGCCCCTGCGTCAATGCTGTTTTCGGCCAACTCTTTCACCCCAGACGCGGGGCGCTCTACGACCTCGCCAGCGGCAATTTGGTTAATTAGAAGTTCGGGGAGTGGACAAATGACGCTCGGCACAGCACATGCTTTCTGGGTTTAACGGGTCCGAGGAACCGCAGGAAAAGGCAGCCATGGCCAAATCTCTGCGCGAACGCGTTGGAAGATTATTGACGTGCAAAGAGGGGCATTTTGCCAGCCCGCGTCAGGGCCCGAGAAATTGCGCCCGCCGGGACATTTGGCGAAAGCGGCCACACCCGAAAAAAATGTGCCGTGTGTCACAAAAAGGAGACAGGCATCCCCTATTCGGGGTATTTCGATAGGAATCAGTCGCAAGACCAGCTCCCCACGCCGTCAAATGTCCGGACATTGCTTGACGGTTGCGACCCATTTCAATAACGTGTAACCCGTTCTAGAACAATCACATACGTTCGACAATCAACGTGTCACATAACCATCGGTGAATCCGGTCCTGTGGTCTCGGAACTGTCGCATTACAACTGCGACGAAATTTGAGACCAACGAGGCTGTTTCCGGAGGGCGCCAACCGCCGCCAAAGAAGACCTTCTTACCCGCCTAAGCCCGATGTCCTCCGCTTCTTCTCCACCGCCGGAAGCAAAGCTGCTTGAGCCAACGCTCGCGCAAAACGCACCTGTCTCCGCCCATGACCGCGCC
>JAJTHU010000226.1 GCA_021300055.1 Nitrosomonadaceae bacterium
CGCGGCGCAAGGTGATGTCGGGCAAGCACTGTTGCAGGGCGACACCAAGCGCGCGATTTCGCTTGCTAACGAGTGGGCGGCGGATTTTCCGAATGCCTTCTATCTGGAGGTGCAGCGCGCGGGGCACTCGCACGATGAGCCGCATTTGGCTGCGACGCTCAATCTAGCGAGCGTGACGGGGCTACCTGTGGTGGCAACGCATCCGATTCAGTTTATGGCGCCAGAAGATTTCAAGGCACACGAAGCGCGCGCGTGTATTGCGCGCGGCGAAGTGCTCGGCGATAAGCGCCGCAGCCAAGATTTCACGGCCGACCAATACTTCAAATCCTCCGACGAGATGGCCGCATTGTTCGCCGATGTGCCGGAGGCGTTGGAAAACGCCGTTGAAATCGCCAAGCGTTGCCATTTTGAGTTCTCGCTCGGTAAGCCGATGCTGCCGAAGTTTCCAACGCCGAACGGTGAATCCATCGAGGCATATCTGCTCGACAGCGCCCGCGCTGGACTTGAGCGCCGACTCGTTACGCTCTACCCAGATTCCGCGACACGTGACGCGCAGCGCCCTCGCTACATGCAGCGGCTCGAATTTGAAGTGCAGACCATCGTCAAGATGGGGTTCCCGGGCTACTTCTTGATCGTTGCGGATTTCATCGGCTGGGCCAAGAATAACGGCGTGCCGGTGGGACCAGGACGTGGTTCTGGCGCGGGCTCGCTCGTTGCATATTCGCTCGGCATTACCGACCTCGATCCGCTGCAATACGATTTGCTGTTCGAGCGCTTCTTGAACCCAGAGCGGGTTTCCATGCCCGACTTTGATATCGACTTCTGCCAAGAGGGCCGTGATCGCGTTATCGATCACGTGAAGCGTAAGTACGGCGCGGAATCGGTTTCGCAAATCGCCACCTTCGGCACGATGGCCGCCAAGGCGGTTATTCGCGACGTAGGCCGCGTGCTTAGCATGGGCTACAACCACGTCGATAGCATCGCCAAGCTGGTGCCGAATCAACTCGGCATCACGCTTGCGGAGGCGATGAAGCAGGAGCCGCAGTTCAACGATCGCATGAAGTCGGAAGAAGAAATCGCCGAACTCATGGAACTCGCCCTTAAGCTAGAGGGCATCACGCGCAACGTCGGCATGCACGCGGGTGGCGTGTTGATTGCACCCGGGCCGTTGACCGACTTCACGCCGCTCTATGTGGCGGATGGCTCTGAGTCTTTCGTGAGCCAATACGATAAGGACGACGTCGAGGCAGTAGGCTTGGTGAAGTTCGACTTCTTGGGCTTGACGACGCTTACCATCATCGAAGAGGCCGTTGCACTAATCCGCTCGCGCCAATACGGTGAACCGCATCCAGACTTTGATTTGGCCGCACTGCCCCTCAATGATCGCGCGGCCTACGAGGTGTTCGCCAAGGGCAATACGGTGGCGATATTTCAGTTTGAAAGTCGCGGCATGCGTGACCTGATCGTCTCGGCCAAACCCGGATCGATTGAAGACCTCACGGCACTCAACGCCTTGTATCGTCCGGGCCCGATGGAACTGATCCCCGATTACATCAAGCGCAAGTCGGGCGCGGAATCGTTTGAGTATCCGGATGCGCGTGTCGAGTCGATTCTCTCGCCGACCTACGGCATCATGGTCTATCAAGAGCAGGTGATGCAGATCGCACAGGTGGTGGGCGGCTACTCGCTCGGCGGCGCCGACTTGCTACGTCGTGCGATGGGTAAGAAAAAGCCGGAAGAGATGGCCAAACATCGCGGCATCTTTGGCGAAGGCGCCGAGAAGAATGGCGTGGGCCGCAAAGTGGCCAATGAGTTGTTCGACTTCATGGAGAAGTTTGCGGGTTACGGCTTTAACAAGTCGCACTCGGCCGCGTATTCGCTGGTCGCGTATCACACCGCGTATTTGAAGGCGCACTTCCCGGCGGAATTCATGGCAGCCAACATGAGCTGCATCATGGATTTCACCGACAAGGTGCAACAAATCGCCGATGACGCGCGCACCATGGGCTTGAAGCTCTTGGCGCCGGACATCAATCAAGGTACGTACCGTTTCTTCCCGATCGACGAGCGCACCATTCGCTACGGCCTCGGTGCCGTCAAGGGCACGGGCCGCAATGCGATTGACGCGATAGTGAGCGCGCGTGATGCCGGTGGTCCATTCCGTGATCTGCTGGACTTTGTGAAGCGTGTGGACCGCGGTCACGTCAACCGTCGCGCCATCGAAGCACTGATTCGCGCTGGTGCATTCGACGGCATCGAAGCCAATCGTGCTGCACTCATCGCCACGCTGCCCCACGCGATTGAACTAGCTGAGAAAGCCGAGCGCGATGCGCAGCAGGTGAATCTGTTCGGCGAGGCCACACCAGAATCCGGCGGCGCGCTCGAGCTTGTGAATGTGCCGACGTGGTCAGAGCGCGAACGCCTCAATCACGAAAAGACCGCGCTCGGCTTTTATCTTTCCGGGCACCCGTTCACGAGCTATGCGCGCGAAATCCGTCAGTTCGCCAAGACCTTGTTGTCGGATTTGCAGCCCAAGAACGAATCGATTTTGCTCGCGGGCATCCTTTACGAACAGCGCGTGCGCAACGGCAAACGCGGTCGCATGTGCGTGATGACGCTTGATGACGGCTCGGCGCGCGTCGAGGTACTGGCCTACAGCGATGTGTTTGACAAGCGCCGCCAGTTGCTGCGCGATGATCAGCCCTTGATCGTGCGCGGCCGCGTATCGCACGATGATTTCTCAGGCGGCATGCGCGTGGTGGCTGACGACGTCATCGGTATCGACGAGGCGCGCAAGTTTGTACGGCAGATGGTGCTATACATGAATGGCCAAGCCGATAGCGGCAAACTTAAGCGTCTGCTGACGCCGCACGCCGCACCGCATCAACGCGACGCTGCTGCCGTGAAAATCATCTACAACAACGGCGATGCCGAAGTGCCCGTGGTGCTGCCAGATCAGTGGCGCGTGCGATTGTCTGAGCCGCTTATCGATGCACTTGCCGAGTGGCTCACCGCAGATGGCGTGGCACTCGAGTACGACGCATCGGGGATGATGCCTGCACCGCCGCCACGCGGCTGGCGCGACAACTACCAATCCGCCTACTCCGGCGCGGGCGAATACTGAGCAAGCCAACGCCGGCTCATTGATGCATTGCTTCGACTACAAACTCGCCTATTGGCGGGCGTTTTGGGGCGAAAACGC
>JAJTHU010000375.1 GCA_021300055.1 Nitrosomonadaceae bacterium
GTCGTTCACGACGTTTCGCTCGAAGTAAAGAGCGGTGAAGTCGTCGGGCTGCTCGGACCAAATGGCGCTGGCAAAACGACGTGCTTTTACATGATCGTTGGCTTAGTGCCGGCCGACGGCGGCGAAATCTATCTCGACGACGCTCGCATGACTAACCTTGCGATATACCAGCGCTCACGTCTTGGCGTGGCGTATTTGCCGCAGGAAGCATCGATTTTTCGCAAGCTAACGGTCGCCGAAAATATTCAGGCTGTACTCGAGTTGCGCGGACTGAGTGCCGCAGAAATTGCGAAAAAACGCGACAGTTTGATGGACGAGTTGCACGTTAGCCACCTCAAGAATAACGCTGCCGTCAGTTTGTCCGGCGGCGAACGTCGTCGCGTAGAGATCGCGCGGGCGCTAGCCGTTGAACCTCGATTTGTCCTGCTCGACGAGCCATTTGCCGGGGTTGATCCGATTGCGGTGATTGATATTCAGGAAATCATTCGGTTTCTCAAGCAGCGTGGCATCGGTGTGCTGATCACAGACCATAACGTGCGCGAAACGCTGGGCATTTGTGACCACGCGTACATCATCAATCAGGGGCGTGTGCTCTCAATGGGGCGCCCGGAAGAGATCGTCGCCGATGAAACGGTGCGGCGTGTGTACCTAGGTGAGAAGTTCCGGCTCTAATGAACATGCGGGCTTCACTCAATCTAAAGTTGTCCCAGCAGCTTGCGTTGACGCCGCAGTTGCAGCAGTCGATCAAGCTCTTGCAACTTTCGACGGTAGAACTCAATCAGGAGCTTGAGAAATTCCTGTTGGAGAACCCGCTGCTTGAGCGAGACGAGGCTGACACTGAAGAGTCGTCTTCCGAGCCTGCATTGGCCGCGGCGGAGGCGTTGAATGCGCGGAGCACTGTCGACGATGCAGTTAGCGATGAGCCGCGTTCGCAGGCTGATGCGAGTACCGAGGATGCGCCGGGAGACGTCGCCTATGACGCAGAGGCGGCAAACTTCTTCACGGACGAAGATCGTCCCGGAGCGAGCTTATCCTCACCTCGCACAGGCGACGGAGATCGCGACGGGCAAGATGAGTTTGGCTCCGCGGGTGCGGCTGAGTCGTTGCAGGGCTTTTTGCTACAGCAACTCGGGCTGACGGCGCTATCTGCGCGCGACAAGCAAATCGCAGAATTTGTCATCGCCTACCTAGATGACGATGGTTACCTTTCGATGCCGCTCGAGGATTTGGTCACGCTCTTGCTTGGATCGGAACTCGCTCCTGACGACAGTGGCGACGCGACAGCGGCTGAGGCGGCCGCAAGCGAGTTGAGGGCCGCGCTACATCATGTGCAGCACCTCGGACCCACCGGCGTGGGCGCCCAGTCTCTCGCTGACTGTCTTGATTTGCAGTTGGCGGCAATGCCTGCAAGCACTGCTGGCTTAGAGGTGGCGCGACGCCTAGTGCGCACCCATCTGGAGTTGTTGGGGCAAAGAGACTTTGTAAAGCTCAAGCGACTGCTTCAGGTCGATGATGCTGAGCTACGCACGGCGCAGACCCTGATCACTTCTCTCGACCCTCGCCCGGGTGCTTGTTTCGCTTCCAGCGACACCCGCTACATCGTTCCAGATGTGGTTGTGCGCAAGGTGAGAGGGCGCTGGCGAGTCTCGCTGAATCAGACGGCAGTTCCACGGTTGAAGGTCAATCAGTACTACGCTGACTTGGTGCACAAGAGCCGCGATGCCGCCGGCCGTAACCTTTCTGGACAACTGCAAGAAGCGCGGTGGCTGATTCGCAATATTCAGCAGCGCTTCGACACCATCTTGCGCGTTAGTGAGGCGATTGTCGAAAACCAGCGGCACTTTTTCGATCACGGCGAGGTGGCAATGCGGCCGCTCGTTCTGCGCGAAATTGCCGATCAAGTCGGTTTGCACGAATCAACGGTTTCGCGGGTGACATCGCAAAAGTACATGCTCACTCCCCGTGGGATTTTCGAACTAAAGTACTTTTTTGGCTCAAGTGTGGCCACAGAAGCCGGGGGCGCGTGTTCCGCCACAGCAATCCGTGCCATGATCAAGCAGTTGGTTGAAGCCGAGGATCAACGTAAGCCCTTGTCAGATAACAAGATTGCAGACTTGCTGGCAGACCAGGGCATTCTTGTTGCACGTCGCACTGTCGCTAAGTACCGCGAGTCTATGCAGATCCAGCCGGCCAACATGCGGAAATCTTTGTAGAAGTTGCTGTCCAACACACGCCAATGCGGCCGCCTAGCTTCCTAAAACGCGCGGAGAAATTTTTCGCCGCTCAGGGTTGCGAAGGTGCCGGTTTGGGCGTAGATTGAATTGGACCAATAAGCACTTCTGTGGCTCCGATTGGTGAGCCGAAACCAGACGCCTTGCGTGCGTCGCTTGAAAGGAGATCGGCAATGAATTTGCACATGACAGGCCATCATCTCGAAATTACGCCTTCAATGCGTGATTACGTAGCATCCAAGATGACCCGTATCAACCGACACTTTGATCATGTTATCGACGTCAATATGATCCTCACGGTTGAAAAGCTCCGACAGAAAATCGAAGCAAATGTGCATTTATCCGGTAAAGACATCTTTGTCGAAAGCGCTGATTCCGACATGTATGCCGCTATCGACCTTCTGGTCGACAAGCTCGA
>JAJTHU010000178.1 GCA_021300055.1 Nitrosomonadaceae bacterium
CTTGCCGCGCGGGTTGATGCGCAGATACTCTGGGCGCTTGTGCTCACCGTCAGCAAGGGAGACAAGCACGGGTTCAAACGCGACACCAAGTTCTTCAAGAACGATATGGGACGCCAGCGAGCAAGCGCCGGGAGAGTAATAAAGTTTGATCATCCCGACAGATTAAACAATTGTGGCGGTTTCCACAATACTTACCCGTGGGTTAGTTTCGCGCTCACCGACGAAACCAACCGCATTACATTGTTTTCAACGATAGTGATCACTCACAAATTAGCGCCCAACTACTCAAGGCGCTTGATGAGCGAGGACGTATCGTAGCGATTCCCACCCATCTTTTGCACGTCGCCGTAGAACTGGTCGACCATCGCCGTTACCGGTAGCCGCGCGCCATTCCGGCGGGCTTCGTCCAAACAAATGCCGAGGTCCTTGCGCATCCAGTCGACCGCAAAGCCGAAGTTGAACTCGCGCTTGACCATGGTGCGGCCGCGATTCTCCATTTGCCACGACTGCGCCGCGCCTTTGGAAATGACGTCGAGCACGAGGTTGCCATCGAGTCCGGCCTTTTCGGCAAACGCCAAGCCTTCCGACAGCGCTTGCACCAATCCGGCGATACAAATTTGGTTGACCATCTTGGTGAGCTGCCCAGCGCCCGGCGCACCCATCAAGGTGCAGGCCTTTGCGTAAGAGTCCACCAGTGGCTTCACTTTCTCAAATACGTTCGTATCGCCACCGCACATGACGGTGAGCTGGCCCTTCTCGGCACCCGCTTGTCCGCCGGACACGGGCGCATCGATAAAGCCGATGGCTTTCGCTTTGGCTGCATCGTAGAGGGTGCGCGCCGCATCGGCCGATGCGGTCGTGTGATCCACCAAAATCGCGCCCGACTTCATGGCGGCCAGGGCGGCGCTGCCGACTTCCGCGAGATCGCGGTCGTTACCGACGCACATCATGACCATATCCGCATCGCGCACCGCACCCGCGATCGTTGCGTCGAACGCGCCGCCGTGTTGCTTGGCCCAAGCTTCCGCCTTAGCCGTGGTGCGGTTATATACGGTGACGTCAAAGCCTTTGGCCTTCAAATGCCCCGCCATGGGGTAGCCCATTACGCCGAGACCGAGAAATGCTAGTTTCATATTGATGCTCCGGTAAAACGCACTAGAAAGAATGATCGAGGCTTGGCGCCGAACGCGCCCAGCCTCACTTATTCACTTGATTGGGTGCCAACTTACCCGAAAGGGCGGCAGACAAATTGTGTGCCGCCAGCTTCGACATGTTCATGCGGGTTGCCAAGGTCGCGCTACCGATGTGCGGTGTGAGCACGACGTTATCGAGTTCCAAAAACTCTTTGTTGAAAGCAGGCTCGTTCTCAAACACATCAATGCCTGCGCCAGCGATGCGCTTCTCCTTCAACGCTGCAATCAGCGCCACATCATCCGCCACACCACCGCGTGCCGTGTTCACAAAAATCGCAGTCGGCTTCATGAGGGCAAGCTCGGCCGCACCGATGAGATGGTGGGTGTCTTTCGAGTACGGCACCATCACCACGACGAAATCGCTTTCGCGGAGGATGGTTTCTTTGCTCGCGTAAGTCACGTTGAGCTTGGACTCAACATCCGGCGCGAGTCGATTGCGGTTGAAGTACGAAACCGCCATATCGAAGCCGCTCGCGCGCCGCGCAATGGTCTGGCCGATGCGCCCCATACCGATGATGCCGAGCTTTGCATGATGAACATCCACGCCCAGCCACTGCTGGAGCGCAAAGCCCTTTTTCCATTCCCCGCGTCGCAATCTTGCTTCCGTTTCCGTAATGCGTCGCGCGGCCGACATCAGCAGTGCAAAGGTGAGGTCCGCCGTCGTGTCATCGAGTACACCTGGCGTATTCGTGACGACGACGCCGCGCTTGCTCGCCTCAGCGACGTCAATATTGTTGTAGCCCACCGCGATATTGGCCACGACCTTCACGCTCGGGCACGCGTCGAAAAATGCCGCATCGATTTTGTCGGCGATGGTGGTCATTACACCGACGCAGCCCTGCGCACGTGCGCGCAGCGCCTCAGGCGCCATGATGTCGTCGGATATGTTGTGGTCAACGTCAAACTGCTGCGATAAATCGGCAACAACTTCGGGGAACACGTTGCGCGTCAACAGAATTTTTTGCTTCATAAGCCGCCGTCACAAAAGAGAACGCCCCACGCAACAGCGCGCGGGGCGTCGATAGTCTATTCCTTTGGTTATTGCTATTACTTGTACAGAACTGAAGGCAACCACAACCCAATCTGTGGGAACACGTACAGCAAGAACAGCGCCAGCACCTGAATCGCCATAAACGGCATCATGCCCGCGAATATCTGATTTAGCGTCACGTGCTTCGGCGCTACCCCCTTCAAGTAGAAGGCGGCCATCGCGACTGGCGGCGACAGGAACGCCGTCTGCAGGTTAAGCGCCACCAGCAATCCAAAGAACAGCGGATCGATGTTGAAGTGCGGCAGCAGCGGGATGAAGATCGGCATGAAGATGACGATGATCTCCGTCCACTCGAGGGGCCATCCCAAGATGAAGATGATGAACTGTGAGAGCAACATGAACTGCAGCGGCGTGAGGTTCATGCTCAGCACCCACCTCTCGATGATCTCTTGACCGCCGAGGAGCGCAAACGCCGCCGAGAAAATCGAAGACCCCACAAATAACCAGCACACCATCGCGGAGGTCTTGGCCGTCAGGAACGTCGACTCCCGAACCATCGGGGTGAGGTTCACTTGGATCATCGCCATGACACACCAGAAGGCGATGGCGGCCATCGAGATCCAACCCACCCAGAGCGGAACTGGGGTGCTGTGCACTTCAAACTTGAGCAGCAGGAACCACACCACCGAGACCAAGAAGATCAACCACAGCGGTATCCAAGTTTTGAGGATGCGCTTGGTGTTGTCGCCCCCTTTTGCGATGGCGAGATAAACCGCAGCCAGCATAAAGCCGCCAAGCGATCCGATCGCAGCAGCTTCCGTTGGCGTCGCGAGGCCGAACACGATGGTACCCAGCACCGCCAAGATCAGCACAGCAAGTGGGAAGAACGACGACAGCAGCATCTTGAAAATCTCAAGACGCGCAAACGTGAACATTGCGTACAGCACAGCGAGGAACACGGTGCCCACTGCGAACGTGATCCAGAAGCCATCCGGCGCTGGGGTACGCGCGTGCGCCTTAGCTTCAGCCGCGGCAGCGGCTGCTTTGTCTGCGCTTGATGCAGGCGCTTTCGTGACACCGGCAGGTTCAGCGACACCGCTCGGCGGTTCCTTGACGGCACCAGGTGGTTCTTGAACCGAGCCGGGGGGCTCTTTCACTGCGCCGGGTGGTTCAGACACAGCACCCGGCGGTTCACGCACGGCGCCCGGCGGCTCTCGCACCGCACCGGGCGGTTCAGAGACGCCTTGTGGTGGTTCACGTACCGCACCGGGCGGCTCCGCAACACCTTGCGGTGGCTCACGTACCGCACCGGGCGGCTCCGCAACACCTTGCGGTGGCTCACGTACTGCACCGGGTGACTCCGCAACCGCGCCCGGCGGCTCTTTGACCGCTCCTGGAGGCTCTTTCACTGCGCCCGGGGGCTCCGAGAGGCCGCCCGCCTGCGGAGGCTCTTTCACGCCATCGGCCGCAGGTTCCTTCACGCCCTCTGCGCCGGGTGGCAATGCAACGCCCTCTGCAACGGGCGCCTTGAGGGAGGATGCTGAGGTATCAGCCTGACCCATGACCTGCAAGCCCGTCGTGTCTTGAGCCTCATCCGGATTGGTGATGGCGTGCCACGTCAAACCCATGAGTCCAAACCAAATAACGGCAGGGGCAAGCAGCAGACTCAACTCACGCAACAGGGTGCGCGTTGGAATATTGGCGTTCGCACTTCCCTTAAGCGCGCCCAACAATGCTGGGAGCGCCCGCGTTGCAGACGACGGCGACAGTGCTTGCGCGTGCGGTGGCAATGGCACAAAGCGTTGCTCTTCTGTAAGTGGCGGCGCTAGGTGCGGCTTCCACTTAGCGACGACCATGATGTAACCGATGTAGAGCAACGCGAGCATGATGCCGGGAAAGAATGCGCCAGCATAGAGCTGCACGACTGACACACCAGCTGTCGCGCCGTACACGATCAGCATCACCGAAGGCGGAATCAGAATCCCCAAGCAACCACCCGCCGTGATTGAACCTGCAGACAACTTGATGTCGTAGCCCGCCTTCAGCATTGCAGGTAGGGCGAGCAAGCCCATCAACGTCACGACCGCACCAACGATGCCCGTCGCGGTCGCGAACACCGCACATGTGAACACCGTGGCAACGGCGAGCGATCCGGGGATACGCGCCAACGCCAAGTGCAAGGACTTAAAGAGTTTCTCAATCAGGTTTGCGCGCTCAACCAGATACCCCATGAACACAAACAGGGGTATCGAAATCAAGACGTCGTTAGACATCACGCCGAAAGCTTTTTGCACCATCAAGTCAAGCGTGAGCGACGCCGCCTTCTCAGAATGCCCGGCGTTAGCAGACCAATACGCGAAGAACGTAAAGATCATACCCATGCCCATCAACGTGAATGCCGTGGGGAAGCCGAGCATGATCGCAACCACAACCAACCCCAACATCAGCAAGCCGAGGTGGCCGTTGGTCATGTTGGCCCACGGCATGAAGATCGCCACCGTCAACAGGATGATTCCCATTAACGTGAAGCCAAACCAGAGTTCCTTCTTCATTATTTTTTCTCTCCTGCGACGACCAGCTTGTCGAGGGCTTCGATATCCTCGTCCTTGACGTGGACCATCGCCTTCAGCTTATCGACATCGACTTCCTCGACGTCCTGTTCACGCGAAGGCCATTCACCTGTCTTGATGCAAATGATGCAGCGGATGATTTCCACGATGCCCTGCAACAGCAGCATGCCGCCTGCGAGCGGGATGAAAAACTTGAATGGGTAGAGGGGAATTGCGACTGCGCTATTCGTCTGCTCGTTTATCTTCAGAGAGTCTGTAAAGAACGACCAGCCAGCATACGTCAGCGCGACGATGCCAGGCAAAAAGAAAACGATGTAGAGGATCAGGTCGAGCGTCGCTTGTGTACGCTCGCTAAAGAAACCGTAAAGCACATCGCCACGCACGTGCCCCGATTTAGCCAACGTGTAAGCACCGGCGGCCATGAACAGAATCCCGTAAAGGATGATCATGGCGTCAAACGCCCAAGAGTGCGGATTGCTGAGGATGTATCGCGAGAAAACTTCCCACGAGATCAACAGGGTCAAGAAAACAATAGACCAACCGAAGAACTGGCCGACAAACGTGGAAAGTTTGTCAACACCGATGAGCAGCTTTTGCATATTCCTCCTAGGGTGCTATGCAGAGAGCGAACCAATCATGAGCTAACCAGCAGCGTAATGCTGGTCAAACCAACTGCTACTCGGACGATCACGCGCCATCTTCGTGGCGTTACGTGGATCAATGAGGAACAACAACTGGGACGCTGCGAACGAAACAAAAAAACACTGCGCAAAAAAAACAGCCACCGGATTGTACCCCGGTGGCTGTCGCTTGTGACTGACCAAATAGCTTCGCTTGCGCTAAGTCAGGTTCAATTCTCACCCGACCATGCAAGCTGAAAGCTGACTGGAGGCTTACGATTTCTTCGCGGGTGCAGCAGCCGGACGAGCAGGCGTAGAGAAGAAGTGGTTGTAAGCCATCTTGTAATCGACGAGCGTGTCGTTCTGCCAACGGCAAGTGCGTGCAGCGAACTCGCGCATCGAGTCATACACTTTCTTGAACGCTGGATTTTCTGCGGTCTGCTTGGCAACGATCTTGTCCCATGCGGCGAGCTGCGCGCGGAGGATCGAGTCAGGCGTCTTGTAGAAGTTGATCTTCGCGGCACGCATTTCAGCGTAGTCCTTCGAGTAACGATCAATCGCCTTCCAGCTCATATCGGCAGACGACGCGGTGACTGCGTTGTCGATGATGGCCTTGAGTTCTGACGGCAAAGCGTTGTACTTGGTCTTGTTGAACAGGATCTC
The DNA here is from genome assembly GCA_021300055.1 of Nitrosomonadaceae bacterium. Classification (GTDB taxonomy): domain Bacteria; phylum Pseudomonadota; class Gammaproteobacteria; order Burkholderiales; family Usitatibacteraceae; genus UKL13-2. The sequence continues at coordinate 6,038 of JAJTHU010000178.1, forward strand.
AAAGTTCTCAGATGCTTGGTGGAACGACTGCAGCATGCAGTTCTTCGACACATCTGGGAAGCCGAGGGTACGGTCGGACGAGGCGTTGTTGAACTCAGCCGCATCTAGCAGACCGCGGTCGATTGCTGGAACGATTTCCGCGCCGGGGAGCGGGTTCACGGCAGCGCCCATTTCGGTAAAGAGATCAACAGCCAAGCCGACGGTGCGGTACTTCAAGCCTTTGAGGTCTTCTACCTTGGTGACCGGCTTCTTGAACCAGCCGAGCGGCTGCGTTGGCATTGGGCCGTAGACGAACGATTGAACGTCGAGGTTCAGGCCTTTGTAAAGCTCTTCAAGCAGCGCACGACCGCCGCCGTAGTAGTGCCATGCGAGCACCATGTTAGGGTCCATACCAAACGCTGGGCCCGAGCCCCACAGCGCCACAGCCTTTTGCTTACCAAACCAGTAAGCCACAACACCGTGACCACCGTCGAGCGTGCCCTTCGAAACAGCGTCGATCAAATCGAACGCGCGAACCACGGAACCCGATGGCAGCACTTCGATCTTGAGCTTGCCCGACGACATGTCGTTCACGCGCTTGGCGAAGTCGTTGGCGTACTCGTGGAAGATGTCCTTGGCAGGCCAAGTTGATTGGAAGCGCAGGTTAACGGTCTGCGCTTTGGCGATCATCGGGAACCCAGTAATAGCCGCACCACCGGCCGCAGCGGAACCGGCCAAAAACTTACGACGGGTTGCTGGAGATTTGGTCTCTTGCGTCATGTTTATCCTCGTATATATGTAGTTATTTGCAGCACTGTTAAAACCGATTGAAACCTTCTGCGACCTCGTCGCTGATCGCCATCGCTCCCAGCGCGACGAACGGAGCCTGCGATGCTAATCCCTGTCACAGGCAAGTGCAAGCGAGAAGTCTACCAAGGCGGCAGGCAGCCACACCCCAAGAAAGTTCGCGGATTTGTTACTTGCTGGGTGAATGGTTTTGTTGCTGCGCAGCAGCATTTGGCGGGCTGACCTGTGCCCCGCCCTTCACTTTGTCGGTTGGGTGCCAGCCCAGCACCACCGCCATCACGGCGAACCCGACAGCGTACGCGACAGCCACGTGCCAACCGTGGCGAATCCACAGCCAGACCGAGCGCGCTTCTGGAAAATTGTTGGTCAGCGCCACGCCCGCGGATGAACCAAACCAAAGCATCGAGCCGCCAAACCCGACCGCGTAGGCAAGGAAGCCCCAGTCGTAGCCACCCTGCTTGAGGGCGAGCTCGGTCAGCGGGATGTTGTCGAATACCGCCGACACGAAGCCAAGCCCCAAAGCAGTTAACGTGGCTGCGGCGGGTAACTGCTCCACCGGCATCATCGAAGCGGTCAGCACCAAGGACAGCAAAAAGATGCTGCCGCGCAGCGCGCCAGGCATTAATGTCCAATCGGGTTTACGGATGGGGACGCAAACCAAAATTGCCGCCCACACTGCAATGCCAATAAACGGGATGTGGTCCGTTAGGTGCGCGTAGTGCAAATTGGTGACGATGTTCACGATCACTGCGGTCGCTAGGATAAAAAACACCACTCCCATCCGCGTCCAATCGACGGCGACATGGCGTTTGCCTTGCTTGTAGATCGGCGAATACTTCTGTTGCTGTAGCGCTGCCGGAATGCCGCAAACCACCAATGCCACGCCCGCTGCAACGTAAGCGGACAGCACATCGACGGGCCGCACGCCGTCAATCCACATCATGGTCGTCGTGGTATCGCCCACGACGCTCCCTGAACCACCGGCGTTCGAGGCCGCAACGATCGCAGCCAGATAACCGACATGCACCTTACCGCGAAACACCGCGTGCGCCATCGTGCCGCCGATGAGTGCTGCGGCGATGTTGTCGAGAAAGCTCGACAACACAAACACCATCACCAACAACACAAAGCCGCCCTTCCAGTCATCTGGCAGCACGCGCGGCAAAACGTCGGGGACGTGGCTGTCTTCAAAGTGCTTCGAGAGCAGCGAGAAGCCCAAGAGCAGCGCGAACAAATTGGCGAGCATCACCCACTCGTGGCCGAGGTGCCCGGCAAAGCCTGCGACGCCAACACCGGTCTTAAATCCGGTGATCGCGATCTTGTAGACCAGCGTCACCGCCAGCCCGGTGAGCGCGACTTGCAACGTGTATTTGTGGAACAGCGCGATGCCGAGCAGCGTCAGCGCAAACAGAATGAAGTCGAGCGGAATGCTGCCGACAAAAACCAGATTTGGGGTGTACATCGCGAGGAGTTTAGGATTGGCTGCTTACAGCTTGCTTTCAATCACAGGCATCAGCAACTTACGGAACCAGCAACACATGCACCCGATATGGTCCATGTGCACCAATCACGATGGTCTGCTCAATGTCCGCAGTGCGTGAAGGGCCGGACACAAAGAATGTTGCGCGAGGTAACTCTCCACGTTCTTTCCGCAACAACGCAAACGCATCTTCCACACACGTCACGATGCGCGAACGGCTCACCACACAAATGTGGGTCTCCGGCAGCAGCGCATGGAGCTTCGGTGTCGTCGGCGAAGAGAGCAACAACAGCGTGCCGGTTTCGCCGATGGCACAAAAGCAATCCGTCACGCCGACCAAATCATCTTTGTTGGCGAGACGGTCTTCAAACTGAATCCCCGCTCCTTGCCAATCCAGTCCGGCGAGTGCGCTCCAGCCGACCGCACGCTGCGGCAAGGCGTTTTGCGCAAGGTACTGCGCCGCTGCTTTGGGCACATCTTGCCCTGATGCGAGTTGCTCGACGCTGGTCTTTACCCGCGCGCACTCCGCAACAAAGCGCTCAACGGGATCACCCTGTGCGATTGAAGGAAGCGGGCCGCGCGTGTGTTTGGCAATGTGCTCGCGCGCGGCCGCACGTTCGGCGTCCGTAGTCGTTCCTTCTCGACCACTCTGTGATCGGATGCGCCGTAGGATGTTTTCGCGCGCGCTCACAAAAGTCGCCCTCCGCCGGAACGGCGTGCAGCATAGAGCTCGCGGAATGTTTTGCCCGTGGGGGCTGGCATATCGCGGCCATCCGTCCAACCGTCAAGCCCCGGCAACCATGTAATGCGGCGCTTCGCGCCACCCAACAACGCTGCAACGCGCGCGGCAACGCGCGTGGACCACGCGTATAGGGTGGGCCTAGTCGCGAATGCACTCCAAACCGCAATCCCCGCGCGCTCAGACCACGGGCGCAGTTGCTGCGTGAACTGTCGCTCGCGCCATTTGCGCATCAGGTCCGGTAGCGGAATCTTGACTGGGCACACCACTTGGCACTCGCCGCAGAACGTTGCAGCATTCGGCAAGTCGCCCGCGTTTTCGATGCCCACATAAGTTGGCGTCAGCACGGAGCCCATCGGGCCGGGGTACACCCACCCGTACGCGTGCCCACCGACGTTCTGATACACCGGGCAGTGATTCATGCACGCGCCGCAGCGAATACAGCGCAACATCTCCTGCATATCGCTGCCCACCAGCTTGGTGCGCCCCGCATCGATCAACACAATGTGCATTTGCTCCGGGCCGTCGAGATCGCCCTCGCCCTTCACGCCGGTCGTGAGCGTCAGATAGTTGGAGACGGTTTGCCCGATCGCAGAACGCGGCAGGAGTCGAATCAAGGTCGCAAAATCTTCTAGCGTCGGGATGACTTTCTCGATGCCCGTGACCACCACGTGGATGCGCGGGATGGTTGTGACCATATCGGCGTTGCCTTCGTTTGTTACCGTCAGCGTTGTACCTGTTTCGGCAATCACGAAGTTCGCACCCGAGATGCCCATGTCTGCCGACAAAAACTTCTCGCGTAACACTTCGCGCGCCTCGAGCGTCATCGACGGAATGTCGGTGAGCCGTGGTTTGTGATGTGCGGCAACGAACAGGTCTGCAACCTGCTCTTTGGTCTTGTGTACCGCTGGCGCGACGATGTGCGAAGGCGGCTCTTTAGCCAATTGCAGGATGTACTCACCAAGGTCGGTTTCGACGACCTCGACGCCCGCGGCGTCTAGCGCGTCGTTGAGCGAAATCTCTTCGCTCACCATCGACTTCGACTTGGTCGCAATCTTGACGGCGTTGTCGCGCGCGATGCGCACAATGATGTCATTCGCCTCAGCCGCAGACTCTGCCCAATGCACAATCGCTCCGCGCCGGGTTGCGTTGGCTTCGAACTCGAGCAGGTAAGCATCGAGATTTGCAATGGTGAGATCACGCAGTGCCGCAGCGTGCGTGCGCATCGGTTGCCAAACATCGATCTCCGCAACGGCGGCAGCGCGCCCATCGACAAACTTACCCTTGGCTTTTTTCATCGCCCCTTGCAACACCGCGTCGTTGAGCTTCCCCGATGCCGTGGCTTTGAAATGCATGGAGCGGACTTCCATTACTTCACCATCCCTGCGAGCACTTCTGCGTAGTGTGCGACCTTGGTAGTTTCGTCACCCGTGCGACGTAGCCGACCTTCAATGTTGAGCAGACATCCGAGATCGCCGCCCACCAACATGGGGGCACCACTTAAGCGGATGTTGGCGCATTTGTTCTCGGCCATGCGCGTGGAAATTTCACCGAGCTTGACTGAGAACGTGCCGCCAAAGCCGCAGCATTTTTCGCAGTCGATCATCTCGTTGATGCTCGCCCCGGCGTCCATCAACAGCACGCGCGGTTGCGCCTTGATGTTCAGTTCGCGCAAGCCTGAACAGCTGTCGTGATAGGTCAACGTACCAATGGATCGTTCGTCGGCTAGCTTCGTGTAATCCACACGCAGCACAGCGAGCAAAAAATCAGAGAGCTCGTACCACTTCTCAGCGAGTGCGCGGAACTCTTCCTCCTCGGGCTCGCCCTTGAAGAGGTCTTCGACCGCGTGGACTTTCATCTGGCCAGAGCAAGAACCCGAAGGCGCGACAACGTAATCGCAATCGCGGAATTCGGCGAGCACCTTGCGCGCCAACGTCTTAGAGACTTCGCGTGCGCCAGAGTTGTAACCCGGTTGGCCGCAGCAAGTTTGCGTGGCCGGCACGACGACTTCGCAACCGGCATCTTCCAGCAGTTTCAGTGCAGCAAAGCCGATGTTGGGTCGAACGAGGTCGACGAGGCAGGTGACGAACAGACCGACTTTCACGGGCGCGCAGAAAATGTCATTTGCGCGATGTTAGCCCAAGCGGGCCGTCTCGTACGCGGTGTTAACCCGGTCCCGAGGTCCGCGCGTCCACCGATGGCGTGGAGAGTGCGCCTGCTGCCGCGCCAGATTTGAACAGCGGCCGCGCGTCTGCTGCGACGCCGAGAGCCACTTTGCCGGACTCAATCCAACGCTTGATGCGGTTGGCGTCACCGATACGTGTCAGACGACCCCAAGAGTCCATCAGCACGATCACCACCGGGCTATTGTTGATGAACGCGTGCATCACCAAACACTTGCCGGCTTCATTGATGAAGCCCGTTTTCGACAGACCGATGTTCCAATTGCCACTCTTCACCAGCGCATTCGTGTTGTTGAAGCCCATTGGGTGGCGTGCGTTGGGCAGGGTCACAAACAGCTCAGGGGCGGTCGAGAATTCGCGGATTTCAGGATAACGTGATGCCTCGGTCACCAAGATGGCGAGGTCTTGTGGGCTGGCGACGTTACCGGGTGCGAGGCCTGTCGGATCGACGAATCTGGTCGCTTGCAAGCCGAGCAACTTAGCCTTTGTGTTCATGGCCTCCAGAGCGGCCTCGAGCCCGCCGGGATAGGTGCGACCGAGTGCATGTGCCGCACGGTTGTCCGATGCCATGAGCGCCAGGCGCATGAGGTCCTCGCGACGGAACGCGGTGCCTACCGGCAAGCGCGAACGCGTGTTCTTGAGGGTGTCGATGTCGGCCGCGTCGATGGTGATCGGCTCGTCCATGTTCTGCTTGGCTTCGAGAACGACCATCGCCGTCATGAGCTTGGTGATTGACGCGATCGGCACAGGTGCATCCGCATTCTTGGAATACAGGGCCCGACCCGTTGCTGGATCAAACACCATCGCGGCGTGCGAGAGCAGATTGGGCATGCCATCGCGGGTGAAGTCGGCAACGCCACGCGCTGGGTTACTCTGCTTTGGCTTGGCAGCACGCGCGTTATTGGCCGGAACTGCTTTTTTGTTGGCCGGGGTGGCTTTCTTGCCTTCGTTTGACTGCGCAGAGGCTGCCAAAGGCGTGAATGGCCCAAGCGCAAAGGTGAGCGCCGAGATCAAAACAATTGCCAGCGAATTTGATTTCCAGCGTGTCATGTCGGAATTCTGCGTTGGTTGCCTGTGGAGCGGCGGGCGCGTAAACGCCACAAATGCTCCGCAATTCAAGTACATGGCCACAACTGGTGCGGCGGAAGACCGCGTACGTTAACAAAACCGTCGTAAACGCGCAATACTTAAGATGTTGCTTTAAGTTGACAACGCAAGGGCTTCATAAACCGATGACAAGCGGATCATCATCGTCTGGCAACGACGACAACAGGTATCTTCTGTCCTTCTGAGTACACCCCATGAATTTCCTCGTCCAGCAGCAACCCGCCTTTGTCGCGACCGCCGACGCCTCCGCGACTGCGTTCGACCCCTCGCGCCCCACAGCGGTCTTCATTCACGGCGCGGGCAACGACCACAGCGTCTGGCGGGCCGTCATGCCAAATATCGCGGCGCAAAGCTGGAATACCCTCGCACCCGATTTGCCTGGCCACGGGGCAACTTTCGCGGCCGCCAAAGCCAGCATTGCCGGTTATGCGGACTGGATCATCAATCTGCTCGATAACGGCGCGATTACTCGCGCGGCGCTCATTGGGCACAGCATGGGCAGCCTAATCGCGCTTGAGTGTGCGCGTCGCCATGCTGATCGAGTATCGCAGTTAGTGCTCGTTGGCACGGCCGTGCCCATGCCCGTCAGCGACAAAGTGCTGCAAGCCGCACAGTCAGCGCCCGAGCAAGCGTATGACATGATCGCGCGCGCTAGCTTCTTTGCAGAGCGGCATGCCGACGGATCCTGGCCGCCGCCGACGCCGGTCATGCAGGAAACTCGCGCGCTGCTTTCGCGCAACCGCCAAGGTGCGTTGGCTGCCGACCTCGCTGCGTGTGCCGCCTTTGAATGCGCCCCAGACGCCCTTGGGCACGTCACGGTGCCCACCACCGTGGTCATCGCACGGGAAGACCGCATGACTGCGCCCGAAGGCGGTAACGCGGTTGCCGAGGCAATCCCGGGTGCGCGTGCCGTTTGGCTGGAGCGGGTCGGGCACATGATGATTTGCGAAGCGCCAGCGGCAGTGGCTGCCGCCGTCACAAGCGCCATCATTCCGAGCAGCTGAGCGCGGCCAAGGCCGGTAACAGCAGCGGCCGTGCGCCAATTAGAAACCCTAGAAACGACGGGGGTTTCCAAGCCAAAAAGCCTTAAAACCCCCGTGGTTATTGTACTTTGTGCCGCGGCTTTTTGCCTCGGCTGTATTTCAAAGGCGGCGTTCAGAAGCGCAGCATCAAGCCTACCGATGCCGCATCCACCTTCGTGTTGTCGAGGCGCTTCCACTCGAGCGTGCCTTCGACGTTAGGCGCAAAGGCATAACGAAGCCCGACGCCGTAGATCGCCTCGGATTTCTTCTCATTGGTCGACACCGTGGTGTTGTTCACGCGTACGCTCGCGGTACGGTCCGTGCGCGAGGCACCAATGCGACCGGAGAGGGACAGCTTGTCCATCAACGGCACACTTGAAACCACCGAAAGGTGTGTCGACTTCGCTTGCGCATTGCCAGAAACATTGAACAACGCAAGTGTACATACCGTTGCGGGAGCGCACGGGACCGCGCCAATACCAGAGACCTTCGCCTTGCCGAAATCCGCGTAGCCCAGTTCGACGGCAATGCCTTTGTTAAGTTGTGCGCCGATGGCAAAGCCGGATTGCGTATCCTTGTGGTCAAAGCTGCCGCCTAGGATGCCAACGTCACGTGACTCCGTCTTGTACTTGCTTTGGCCGACATCTGCGGCAACGTACCAGCGTGTTTCTTGCGCGGCCGCACCTGTCGATGCTGCCAAGGCGACCAAGCCAGCCGCAAGCGCGATGCGCGTGCGAGGTTGTGGTTGATTAGAAAAAAACTTCTTCATCGATTTATCTCCAAATCAGAAAGAGAGCGCCTAGAATGCGGAGACGGATTATACAGGCCGCATTTCCGGTTGAATTTGTGGTCAAGGCGCCATAAGATCCGCTCTACCGGACGCGCGCGCCGCGCCACACGCAAAAGAGACGAATTGCGGATTTGGGGGCGCGAGTGTCGGCGATGTGCGTGCTAGCCAATGGTGCTAGCCCATATTGCTAGACGACGGCGCTAGCCTTCTCGGCTTCTTGTTGCTGGAGTCGCCACATCTGCGCGAACTTACCATCAGCTTCGAGCAACTCACGGAAGCTACCGCGCTCCACAATGCGCCCACCATCCATCACCAAGATGGTGTTGGCATCGATCACCGTCGATAGTCGGTGCGCAATCACCAGCGTGGTGCGGTCCTGCGCGATTTCGCGTAACTCGGCTTGAATTGCTTTTTCTGTTGCGGAATCGAGCGCAGAAGTCGCCTCGTCAAAAATCATGACCGCGGGATTCTTAAGCAACGTGCGCGCAATCGCCACGCGTTGCTTTTCGCCGCCAGAAAGCTTGAGGCCGCGTTCCCCCACCATCGTGTTCCAGCCCTCCGGCATACGCAGGATGAAATCGAGCACATGTGCGCGCCGAGCCGCGTCTTCAATCTCGGCATCGGTCGCCTCCGGGCGGCCATAGGCGATGTTGTAGCGAATCGTGTCGTTAAACAGCACGGTATCCTGCGGCACGATACCAAGCGCCGCGCGCAAGCTGGCCTGCTTCACGTCGCGTAGGTCCTGGCCATCAAACGTAATGCGCCCCGCGTTTACATCATAAAAGCGGAACAGCAGGCGCGATAAGGTCGATTTACCCGCTCCGCTCGACCCCACCACGGCAACGGTCTTGCCCGCTGGGATATCGAACGACACGCCGTGCAGAATCTGCCGATTGGCGTTGTAGCCGAAATCGACGTTCTCAAAACGAATGGCCGCGCCACGCACGTCCAGCGCAGGCGCGTTGGGTTTGTCCGCAACTTCGCGATGTTCGTCGAGCAAACGGAACATCTTTTCCGTGTCGATCAAGGCTTGCGTGATCTCGCGATACATCACGCCGAGGAAATTCAGCGGGATATAGAGCTGAATCATCAGCACGTTGACCATCACGAGGTCGCCGAGCGTAAGGTCTTTATCGACGATGCCAACCGCCGCGCGCCACATCAGCGCGGTGACAGCGAACGCAATTACCAAGCTCTGTGCACTATTGAGCACGCCAAGCGACGTTTCGCTCTTTGTTGCGGCCGCCTCGTAACGTTGCAGATTCTTGTCGTAGCGACCAGCCTCGAATTCTTCGTTGCCGAAATACTTCACGGTCTCGTAGTTGAGCAATGAATCGACTGCGCGCGTGCTCGCCTTTGAATCCATGTCGTTCATCTGCCGACGATGATGACGACGCCACTCCGTAATGCCGATGGTTACTGCGACGTAGGCGACGATAGCAACAAGCGTAATCGCAACAAAGGTCCAATCGAACTTGGTGCCGAGCAAGATCATCACCAGTGTGATCTCGAGGATGATCGGCAGCATCGAGAACAGCATCATCGACAAAAGCGTCGAGATGCCCTTCGTGCCGCGCTCGATATCGCGCGTCATGCCGCCGGTCTGGCGGTCAAGATGGAAACGCAGGCTCAGCGCGTGTAAGTGGCGGAACACATTCAACGCAACCTTGCGCATCGCGCTTTGCGTCACCTTCACGAACACGATGTCGCGCAGCTCACCAAACAACGTCGTGGAAAGCCTGAGCGCGCCGTAGGCGAGCAGCAACGCAATCGGCACCGCGAGCACCGCCTGGGTGCTGTTGAGCGAATCGACAATCTGCTTCATCACCAACGGCACGCCGATGTTGGCGAGCTTGGCGATCACCAACAATGCGAGCGCGAAGCCAACGCGCCAGCGGAAATCCCATAGGTACGGAAGCAGCGACTGCATCACTTGCCAGTTGCTGCGGACGCGGCTTGGCGCTGCGTTGCTGACGTTTGAGGTAGCCGAAGTGGGGGAGGCCTGGGGAGCCGGAGGAACAGTCGAATGCGAATGATGTGCGCTCATAGAACACACATTCTAGGCGCTCGCGCCTTCAATGCCGACGCGCGCCGCGCAATCGGACGCGCGACGGCCGGAGTGGTGGATGATCAGCTATCGAAGAAGTTCAGATCGTCACCCTTTGCTGGCGCGGCGGCGGGTGCAGCGGATGCACCAGTTGCCGCGGCACCAGCGGCAGCGGTGGTTCCCATCGCCGCTGCGAGGTCGCGGGCGATCGTAGCCGCATCCATCGGCACGCGGCCTTGCGAGCGCAGCAGCACACGCGACGGAATATCGAGCAATCGCGCATTGGCGATGCGCATGTTCGCCGCCGTATTGAGTTTGGGCAGCAAATGCGTATTGCGCCAGCCGCCGTTGGCGCTCTCGATTGCATCGATGACCGCCTGCTGCGAGCGAACGATGCCGGCGAGAAGCTCGGCGAGTTGTTCGTTAGTGATCGACATGATGGCTCCTTGCGTAATTCAAGAAAGTGAATAGCGGGGATCGGATCGTTAGCGATACGGACTGACAGTACAGACTGATAGGCAAGTTTAGCCAGAGAGCGCCCGTGGTGCGGTCAGCGCTTGAATAGTGCCAGCGCGCCGCCCGCCGCGACAAACAGCGACCCCAGTCCTCGATTGGTCCAGCGAATGTGATTGGGGTCCCTCAGCAGGCGCAGCACGCGCGACGCAAGCCCGGTGTAGCCAATCATCACAATGACGTCGACCACCACCATCGTCACGCCCATGATGGCGTATTGAGGGGCGGTGGGGAGTGCCGGGTTAATGAATTGCGGCAGCACGGCCACCAAAAACAATATGCCTTTAGGGTTGGTGAGGTTTACCAACATGCCCTGCTTCACCAAACCCCAGCGCGAGGTGTCTTCAAACTTGGTGCGAGCTGCAATTTCTTCAAACGAAACCGGTGGCTCGCGAAACTTTTGGATGCCAAGCCAGATCAGGTAAAGCGCGCCGCCGTACTTGATGACCTCAAATGCAGTCGTGGATGCCACCAGCAACGCGCCAATTCCGGCCCAAACCATGACCACATTGATCAGGATAGCGATCTGAAGACCGAGCAAATTCCACATCCCCACGCGAAAGCCGTACTTCATGCCAGCCGACATCGAAGACAGCGCGCCCGGCCCAGGCGACACGCACACAATCACCACGGCGATGAAGTAGGCGATCCAGGTTGTGAGTTCCATGCAATTTCCGTTGTTGCAGCGCGTATGCGTTGGTGCGGGGACCTTTGCGGGGACCTTTATTGCGCCTTGCGTTGGTAGGTAATGCGCAAGTGCTGCGTGCCTTCGCGCGAAATGAAATCGGTCGGTCGGCCATTACCGGAAAGATCGTAGATGATTTCAAGGTCCGAGCCGGCCATGCGGTATAGCGCAGAGAAGCGCTTGCCTTTGTTCATGCCCACTTCACCCACCACATCCATGCGGCGCGCTTGGCCCGCGAGTTCATCCCCGAAGAGTTCGATGCGTCCGCGATCGCTGTAGTTGCCAGAAATGCCAGTACCGTAGCGGTCGCCAGCGATGCGCAACTCAAAGCCCGGTGGCATGGCCATGGGCTTTCCGGCCATGTCGGCACTACGTACCGCCCAGAGGCCAGTCAATTCATGGTCGATCACGGGGCGCTTCACGCCCGCGCGAACGGGTTCGCCCAACACGGTGGTCGCAGGCTTGGTGGGCGCTTCGCAACCAACAAGCATGACCAAAACCAGCGGAATCAACGCCGCCGGCGCAAGACGCGCAATCGAGAAGTTCTTCATCGGGCATTCCTTTCTAGAGGAGGATGCAAATCAAGCGCCATGACCACTTCACCATCGTCGATTTCGCCAGTACGCGCAAAGCCAAAGCGCAGGTAAAAGGGCTCGGGACTATTCTTGGCTGGCACAAACGAAAGCAGCATGCGTTGTGCCGATGTATTGGTGCGTGCGTGATCGACGACGAGCTGCAACGCGCGCGAACCGTAACCCAAACCGCGGTAGCGCTGATCAATCATGAAGCGCCACAACGAAACGCACGGCTTGCCTTCGTGCAATTCCAATGATTTACCGGGCACTTGCGAAGCGTTGGAAATCATCACAAAACCCACCGGCACTTCATCGGCGTACACCGCACGAAACCATGCCTCTGGATGAAAATGCGCCTGCGCAATCGAGAACGCATTTGGCGCGACGAGGTGATCGTGCTCGGGGCCTGGATCGAGCAGCGCGACAATGCGCACCGTGTCTGCCGTGATCTGCCGCAATGTGACGGGTGAAGCTTTACTGAGCGGCGCTTTTTGCAGCTGCATCACTTGATCCTCCAAGGCCTGCACAAACTCCGGGAACTTTTCGCGCACGCGTCTACCGGAAAGACCGGGCGGCCAAGCGGTCGCGACGACTTCGCAAGCTTCTGCGCCAGACACAGCCAGCGAGGTTGGTTGAGGCTTTATGGACATCTCGTCATTATGCTTTTGCCAGCCTCGGCCTTACAAACACCGTGTAAAGCGATTAAGCTACGGGTATGGCTCTTGATGCTGTCCAACATTCGATTCAACTTGCTGTCGCCCCGGTGTTCATGCTCACCGCCATTGCGGCGCTGATCGGCTCACTCGCCACGCGGCTGGCGCGCTTGGTGGACCGTGCGCGCAAGCTCGAAGAATTGCTCGATAACCCGCCGGTGAAGCATGAAGAGGACGTACACGCCGAGTTGCTCCGGCTGCGCAAGCGCGGCCGCGTGGTCAACGCGTCGATGGTCTTGTTGACGCTGGCTGCCACACTCATCGCGGCCACAGTGATGGCGCTGTTTTTGTCAGACACCATCAGCACGGAGTCACGATTGCTGGTGCCGTGGACGTTCCTAGCGGGTGTGCTGTGCTTTGTCTTTGCGCTGCTGTTCTTTTTGTTTGAAACCTTACTCGCCGCGCGCTCGCTCAACTTCGGCAAGCGCCATCGGCGCGCGCTGAAGCAACGGCAATCCGACGCCGAGAACTAAGCCGAGTCTTTTCGACGCTAGCGAAGCGTCAGCGCCGCTCGGGCAAGCGCTTCGTAATCCGATAGCTCGTTATACACCTGCGCGGAGATGCGCACCCAAAGTCGTCCGGCGAGCGGATGAATTGGGACCTCAATGCGATGCTCCGCCAGCAAACGGTTGCGCCACCGCGCCACACCCTCCGCTGATGCCGCCTCATCAATCGGCAACGGAATGGTGACCATCGACGGGCACCAATCCAGCGGCGCACCGAGTTGAACTTGCCATGCGTCCGCGATCAAGCGCGCGGCGTCTGCCGCCTGCGTCTTGAGATGTGACCGATAGCGCGGCAAACCCAAGCCATTGAGGAAGGCAATTGCATCGGGCACACACAACCGCGCGCTTGGGTCCGCGGTGCCACACCACGCAAATTCGCGCTGAAAGCCTTCGCCGAAGTAATTGGAAATCACCGTGGGGTGCAAGCCCGCCTGCGCGTGCGGCGCGGCATACAAAAAGCCCGCGCCTTTAGGTGCACACAACCATTTATGGCAATTGCCTACATACCAATCCATGCCTTGCGCAACCAAGGCATCGAGTTGCAAGGGCAGCAATGCAGGCGCGTGCGCGCCATCAACCAGCACCTTCACACCACGTGCGCGGCATGCGTCCAAGATGGCGGCGAGTGCGTCGTCCGGAATTGCGAAGGCCAGTGGCGAGAAGATGTGATCGATCACAACCAAGCGCGCACCATCGAGTGCGCCCACGTACGCATCGACGATCTGCGTCGCATCCGTAATGGGCCAAGGCAACGGTGCTTCGATAACTTCAATGCCGCGCGTTTGCGCCAAATAGCGCAGCGTGTTCTTCAGCGCCGGATAACCGTGGTTGGCAATCACCACACGATCACCGCGCTGCCAATCGATGGAGCGCAGCACGGCATTGGCACCCGCCGTGGCGTTCTCCACCAAAACAATGTTGTCGCGGGATACGCCGACAAACGTTGCGAGCGAGGCCAGTGCCGCATCGAGCGCAGGCGGCAACTCGTCGGACATAAAGCGCACAGGCTCGGCCTCTAGCCGATCACGCCATCGTTGCTGCGCGGCCTGCACGACGCGCGGCGTGGCGCCGTATGAGCCGTGGTTCAGAAACGTGATTGGCGGATCAAGCGACCAATGTGGTCGCATGGTGTGTCCGAACGCAGTGGTGCCAAGTTCTGCGTGACTCACCACAGCACAATCCCAAAGCGCTTAAGCACCAGCGCGGCCGCAACAAAGCACACCAGCGTAATCACCACCGACGCCGCCATGGTCCACCAAAACCCAATGCGCGGCAGCAAAAACGGAAACACCAAAAACATCGGCAGCGTGGGCAGCACATACCAAAACGTGTACCACGCGTGGTTGGCGATTTTTTCCGAAGGCTGTTGTTCAACGTAAAGCCAGATGAGCGTCAGCACGGTCACGAGCGGCAGCGCTGCGATAAGCCCGCCGAGTTTGTCGCTGCGCTTCGCGGCCTCGGAGATAAGCACCACCATGAAGGCGGTGATGGCGTATTTGGTAATGAGCCAGGTCATGTTAGTCCCACAATAGTGTCAATACGGGCGCGAACGATGGCAACACGTTCGTTCAGCAACTCGTCTTGTGAAAGCAGGCCAGGAAGATAGTCGCTGAAGTTGGGCAGTTGCGTGAGTGCGTGAAATGCGGTCGACAGATATGCCCTTAGTGTCGCATCCTCTTTCGAGATTTCATCTACGATGCCCGGCCGTCCCTCGAGCACATTTAAGATGTCCTCTAGATCATGACTACCCAATGGGTCACTCTTACCGCGATCATTGAATGCCTCAAACTTTGTCGCGACGAATGAAGCCGCAGAAATCAGTTTGATCGCTCGGCCGCTAGGTAGCGTCAGCCGCGTTGCCGTGGCACTTGCATGCGCATACCATCGATTGGAGAAGCCCAAGATAGTCGGATCTATTGGCATGAGGTCGACCTCCAGCTCGTTGTAGGTCCAACGGCAAATCGGCGCATCCTTTTTCAGATCCCGCTTAAAGCCGCGACCCGCCAGCTGCTTTTCGGCGCGACGGTACTCAATGCGCGAGGCGACCTGCACCAGAAGGTCAACGTCGTAAGTGACTCTCACCGGAGGGGCCGCATTGTCGGTAATGAGCAAACCCGCGGCACAGCCGCCGACGAAGACAAAGTCATCGCATAAGTCGCCAAGGGCACGAGCCACTAGCTCAACCTTGGCGATGTTTGGGTCGTTAGTGCGCATTATTTTGTCGCGCTACTTTCTTCAAAGAATTTCGCGATGATCTTCCTCGCAGCATCGCGCTCACGCGCCTGCCCTGCTCGGATTGCGTCAAATAACGCCAGCATCGCGTAGAGCTTTTCATCTCGCATTGCCGCTTCTGGCGCGGATGGATACAGCGGCGCCAAGCTCATGCCGCGCGTCGGGCCATTTGGGTGCGGCCAGACCGGTGGCGGGTCGGCTGAAGGCGCAATCACCGCGTTCAACGGCGATGCCGCATAGCTCGTCGGCAGCCCGCGCGTCAGAGCGCCCCACACGGGCGGGAAGGCGTACATCGCGCCTGTGAGCACGAATTCCTTGAGTTGCGATTTCAATACCAAGGGCTGACGGTCTTTCACCATCGCCAAGCGCGCGCTGACTGCGCGTTTGATAGACGCGTGCACCGCCGACGCCGCCATGCCCGTGGCATCGGCAAGATCCGCATAGCTACAGCTTGCCGGCGCCCGGCTCAACGCGGCGAGCAAGACAACCAAGTCCTGTGGCTTGAGGGCAATCTGGCGATTAATGACTTTACCCATTATTCTTCATTTGTGAATTAAGAATATCTGGTCAGTCCAATTATAGAGCGACCAAAAGCGTCAATCATTCGTATTTTCGAATAAAGAACGCAGGGGCGTATATGCAGTATGCAAACTGCATACGTCTCCTAGCCCCGGGCAAGATCAAGCGCGGGCATCCAATCGAACGCGCGCTTGGCGTGGCACAGCTTGCGCGCCGATCGGCGCGCCAAAGGCACACACAACGTCACTTGGCATATCGCACGCGAAAGCGCTTACAGACGAGCGGCATTTCCATACTCGGCGCGCGGCCAATCGCCGGCAACCCATTGCTAAACCACTGCCAATGAATGCGCCGCCAGCTCTCTAGCGTGCGATCGTCCTCGCCCTCTTCGAATGCAAACGCGGCATCGACTTCGCCATACGGCCGGACGGTGACTTCGGTTACCTCAATCACCGCGCGCGGGTTGTTGTGGCCATCGAGCAAGATAGAAAGCTCACCCACGCGCGGGATGTCCTCCCCCTCCGCTTGCCACTCCCACAAACACGAGCATGTGGCGGTCTTTTTGCCCTCAACGATCAACGCGCAGAGCTCATCGCCCATCTCCACACCCGAACCAAACTGCTCGGCCTTCGGGAACGGCGTGTTCGCTGCGGAGGGATGCGCGTAGATGAAGCGGGACCAGAAGGCCGCAACGTCAGGGTTGGTGGAGGGACTCATTGAATGTGATTGCTGGTGGCTGAGCGAATGGCCGGGTCGCAAATCAAAACTCGCCTATTGGCGGGCAGTTTGGGGGCAAAACGTGGCTGAAACGGCACGCGGGGCGGGCAGTTTCGAAATGCTTGCATGCGAATGCTGAGCCCCATTGCATAGCAATTCAACTGCGTAGCCGCGCAGCGCTCCAAAACCAAAACTGTCGTCCCTGCGTACAACCGCAAGGGTTGCGCCGGGCCGGGGCCCAGTTTTCCCGCTGCCGCGGGCATCAACTGGGAAGCTTGTACGTAACCTTCCCGCCATCAACGCTGATTAGCTTTTTCTTCTTCAACGCGTCGAGCACCGCCTGCACAAGGTCATCGGGAGAATCTTTACCGATGACGTTTCGTAAGGTGTTCAAAAGCGTGGTCTCTTTGCTAGGCTTCGCCGCTTTGCGCTTGGCGAGGTCGGCGACGACGCGCACGATCAATGAAGCAAGCGCAGGTGGTGCAGCATTAGGTGCGCTCGCGGCTGGCGACGCTTTGCTCGCGGCGGGTGAAGCTGCGACCGAGGACATGCTTTCGATCGATTCGGCGCGCTCGATAGAAGCACCGAGTTTGCGAAGATGCTCCACGAGCGGATCGAAGCCGTGGTCCTTGCTGATCACAGTGAACTCCGCGAGCGGCTCCTTCTGCGCCAACTTACCCAAGTAATAGACGATGTAGAAGTCCAGCGCGTTCGTTGCTGACTCAGTTGACTGGACGTACTCCGCCCGCGCACCCATTGGTTGCATCACCGTCGCTAGGCCGGTCGTAACCCTCGTGTTCTTCGGACCGAGAAATACACGAAGGTGGAAGTGCGATGGCTTGAGGAGTCCCAGCGATTTCGGCTGGACGCTTTCGTAATCGACTAACACATAGTGTTTTTTCATCAGGCCCCGGTGGCGTCGCTAGAGATTTGATTGACTGCTAAGCACTTCGACATATTGCGAACTGGGTTGCCGGCACATCTGGCAAGCATTTATCCGTCATTAAGGCTAGGATAAACTGGGATTTTCGAATATTGCAAATATTGCGTTTATTTCGGATAAACGGATAATAGTCAGACAAAACGCGCAAGGACATACGAAGCGCACAAAACCGTCGAAATGAGGAAATTGCAATGAACGCCAACAAAGAGCGCGAAAGTGTCTTGAGTAGCGAAGAGGCTGAAATGGCGAAAGTCGCTCAGCGCTGCATCATGCACGCGCTAGATCACTCGCGTGCGCAAAAAATTCGGATCATTGATGAGAGCGATCCTGACAATGCGCCCGTGTTACAAGTGCCGCCTAAAGCGCTTCGACTGTTCGCAGACCTGCTGGGTGCAATGAGTCAGCGGCAGCCAATTTCGCTAGTCCCGCGCGGCCATGAACTAACGACGCAGGAAGCGGCTGCGATGCTCAATGTCTCCAGACCTTTTGTTATCAAGCTTATCGAAGACGGCAAACTCGAGTGCCGCAAAGTTGGCCGCCATCGACGAATCGAATTTCAAACCTTGATGCATTACAAGCAAATGATGAAAACCGAGTCCGCGGAAGCACTTCAACGACTATCCGACGACGCCCAAGCGTTGAACATGGGGTACTAATGCCGGGGATAGCCCGCTATGTCGCCGTCCTCGATGCATGCGTGTTGTATCCGGCGCCCATCAGAGACTTACTGCTGAGCCTTGCCGACGCCGACCTCTACCATGCGAAGTGGACACGGCAGATCCAAGACGAATGGGTTACCAATCTGCTCACCAACAGGCCGGACCTCTGTCGCGGACAATTGGAGAAAACGTGCGCCGACATGGCGACTGCGGTGCCAGACTGTATGGTCGATGGCTACGACTTCATCGTTTCTACGCTCACGCTTCCCGACCCAGGGGACCGTCACGTGCTTGCTGCCGCGATCAAGTGCAATGCAGATGCGATCGTCACACTCAACATGAGAGACTTTCCGCAAGCCACGATGGATCAATACGGAATCGAAGCACAGCATCCAGACGATTTCGTGATGAACCAGATTGAACTAAGCGTGCCCGAAGCGCTGGAGGCAATAAAGAAATTGCGTGGCAGACTTCGCAATCCGCCCAAATCTGCGGCTGACCTAATCACCACGATCGAAAAACAGTCAATGCCTCAGACCGCTGAATTTCTCAGGGCTTGGCAGAATCTGATCTAGTCGCCGCATAGTCTGATAAGTACGGCTGCGTCCCGTGCCGCGTCTGCCAAAATCAAGATATGCCTACACTCAACTGGCTCAATCGCGACGCCGCGTTCAAAAAAGCGAAGGAAATCCCCTTCCGCCTCCTAGAAGAGGTTTCGGAGCATCACCCGAAAACGAATATTGCCGACGGCAATCCGGACAGCGAGACCTCTACGCAGGTAAGTCTTGACCTCCCTGACGCTGACAACGGAGGAAATGTTGTAGCGACCAAGGACAACCTGCTCATTCAAGGCGATAACCTTGACGCGCTCAAAGCGCTGCTGCCGTTCTATCGCGGCCAAGTGAAATGCATCTTTATCGATCCGCCCTACAACACCGGCAGCGCTTTTGAGCATTACGACGACAATCTGGAGCATGCCCAGTGGCTTAGTCTAATGTTGCCGCGTCTACAGTTACTGCGAGAGCTCTTGCGAAGCGACGGGTTCATATGTGCGCACATCGACGACAGCGAAGGACACTATCTCAAAGTGATGATGGATGAAGTCTTCGAACGATCCCCCGTTGGCCGGTCAAATTCCCCCACCCTTGGCCACTTCAAATTCCCCCACCTCGCTGAGCGATTAGCGGCGTAATTCTGCGCCGGTTCTTAGCTCATCGGGAGCCACACTGGCAGGACGTATCTTCCCCCCTCGAACCA
>JAJTHU010000099.1 GCA_021300055.1 Nitrosomonadaceae bacterium
CGGTGGCGAGATCCATCACGGCATCAATCAACAAGTCGGCGCCATTTCCCGCAAACGTTGCCAGCAGCACGCCACCCAACACTGCCGCACCGATGATGGTGAGACGTTGGCGGATCGACAAGCCGGTTTGCGGCGCTGGCAGTGCATCAATGCGCGCCATCACGCGATCGCTGAAACCGTCGTTATCGATGTAAGCATCGCGCCACTGTGCGGCGTCCTGGCGCAACAATTGCTCGAGCGCGGCATCGGCTTCGAGGTGGGTCGCTTGATCTTGTGGAAGAGTTGGTCGATTCATGTTTAACCCTTTCGCCTATTGTGCCACTGCATGAGCTGAGTCGTCAGCTTCTTGGTCAGCGTAAATCATCAGTTGTTGGCGGAGCTTCTCTCTGCCGCGCAATATGTGAGTCTTCAGCGTGCCGAGCGGCATCGCGAGCGCATACGCCGCTTCTTCGTGCGACAAGTCGTTGTAAAAGCACGCGGTGATTGCGGCGCGCTCCGCGTCGCTGAGGTGTTGCATCGCCCGCGCAAGATCGTGGGCTCGCATGACTTGCATCGCATGGGAGCCCTGTGCAATGTGTGTTTGTTGGGGCTCGGCATCATCCGCACGTGCGGCGCCGTCCGCAGAGAAGGGGGCATGATCGTCAAGCAGCAACTCAGACTTTTTGCGCGCTTCAGACTGCCAGGCATTGAAGGCGATTCGGTAGAGCCATGTAGAGAACCTCGCTTCAAAGCGAAACTTGGCGATGTTCCTCCACGCCAGCACGAACGTCTCCTGTGCGATATCGTCGGCCTGCGCATCGTTGCCGGTCATCTTGCGGATGCTGGCGCGAAGGGTGGATTGATGGCGCCGCACCAATTCGCCAAAAGCATGCTGATCGCCACGCGCCGTTACGCGTGCGATCAATTCCGCATCTGGTGGGCCAACGCCATTTATTGGCGTGCGCTGCCGATCGAGAGACACTACGAGGGCAACCGATTTCAGGACGCTGACTTTGCCTGCTGCGATCTTTCTATCCACCACACGACGAGGTAGCCCAGACCAGCAAATGCCGGGATGAGGCCGAAGGTCCAAGGCACGCCCACTTCGTAAAGCGAAATACTGATGGCCATGCCAACGAGCGCCAGTACCAAGCCACGGCGCAGATCAGAACTTGGCTGGTTGATATTTGAGAATAGTTCTGGCGGGACGGGCTGTCCCTTTTCCGCCAGCTTGACCGCCGTGTCGTAAATCAAGCGGTTGCGCTCACCGCGAAAGCGTAGGATCAACCAAACGATCAAGATTGGCATCAAGGTGCCAAACACAATGCCGAATAGCGGCACGAGAAGTTCGACGGACTGGTACATGACGTTCTCCCTAGGAGTCGATAGTACGATGCCAGTTTGACGCGGCAACTAGCCCTTTTGGATGCAGGCGAGGTACGCGAAGCGTGCCTAGCCCCGTCCCGCTTCCCACTTAGTCCGCGGCAACCTCTGCGCCAGGCGTTTTCGGCGCCGGGTGTGGGAACGTATCCGGGGTGGGCAGATGACGCATTCTGGGAAGCGGCGTCGTGCGGAAGAGGGCTACGACCAGTAGCGCCGCGCCTGCCCCACACACCGCGATCGTACCGCGCAGTCCTAGCCACTCGCCCAGCAATCCGCCGAGTAACGAGCCCAGAGGCGCGAGAGAGAGTGCCAAGAAGATCATTGTCGAGGTGACGCGACCGAGCAGGGCATCCGGGGTGGCAGCTTGTCGCAACGAGAGGTAGTTGATGAAAAACAGCATCACACCAAAATCAAATACGAAAAGCGCAAAACCGAGGAGCAGGAACGCGACGTCGCTCTTCACAATGAGCGAGATACCGAGCCAAGACAACGCTGAGATGGCGATGCCGCCTAGCATGACGCGTCCCACGCCAAAGCGGCGGTTGAGCCGCTGACACGCAAATGAGGCGAGCAAAAATCCGACGCCCGCCATCATGTAGAGCACGCCAATCTTGCCAGCGGAGAGACCGAGCTCGCGCACCGCAAACAAAATGACAATCGCGACATACGCATGTCGCAGCATCTGCCAGATCGCTAGCCCCCAAGAAATCGCGCGCAAGATGGGGTTGTGCCAGATAAGCCGCAATCCTTCCTTGGCGTCGCCCCACACGCTGGCCCAGTTGGCTTGGCCGACTTGCTTGGGCGCGTCGCTGGGTTGCGGTTTGATGCCGCGCAACATCAACGCCTAGATGAAATACGCGACCGCATCGAGAAGTATGGCGATGGGGGCGGTGAGCGCATGAATGAGTGCACCCGCTAACCCAGGGCCGATCAGCTGTGCTGAAGAATCCGAAAGCGCCATCCGCGAGTTCGCCTCGACGAGATTCTCGCGGCCAACGCGCTCGGTCATGAACACCTGATACGCGGCCCAGCCGATGATGCCGCCCAGCCCCACGAAGAAACTGACGATGTAGAGAATCGGCATGCCTAGAAACCCAAGCCAAGCCGCGAGCGGGACTAATAGCAACATCATGCCGCGGCCGATATCAGACCAAACTACCAGCGGCAGCTTGCGCGAGCGGTCTACCAGCACACCCGTGAACAACCCGAACAACGTGTAGGGGAGCGCCTGCATCATCGTCAGCAGGCCCATCTCCGTCGGGGTCGCGTGCAGCAGCACAGCAGCCGTTAGCGGCAACGCCAGAAACGTGATCTGTCCGCCGAAATGCGTGATGGTGAGCGACACCCAGAGCACGCGAAAGTCGCGGTGCCGCCAGAGCGTGCCTAAGTAATCGTTGAGCCAGTGTGTAGTGACGGGAGCTTGCTCAGGTGGGGGCGTCAACTGTTGGGCGCCGCGCTCACCGTCCGGAGGTGCGGAATTCATTAATCAGCATTTTACGCCTGCCGCTGTGATGAGCTCTGCGGGGCGTTGCGCGGCTTAGCGGGACGCCGAGAACACCGCTTTATCCGCGCTTTAGCTCATCAAGTCGCTTACGTGCATCCTCGGCTGCGCGCCCACTGGTCGCATAGGTAAGAAATTGGGTGAACAGCGCAATCGCTTTGGGCTTGTCGCCGCGTGTCTGGTAGGCAATGCCGAGGCGGTAGTGGGCGTTGATCTTGGGGTCAATTTGAAGCGCGCGCTCCATCGCGGTGATCGCGGCATCGATTTGCTTTTGCTCCAACAGGGCGCGCCCCAGTCCGAAGTGAGCGATGGCGTTGCTGGCGCGCTGGCCAACTAGCCGCTCAAACAAAGCCTGCGCACGTTTGTGCTGCTCGCCGTTGATCATGCTGAAGCCCAAGCTCGACAATGACGATGTGAGCGCCTCGGTCTGTGCCGCATCTGCGGGCTTAAGGGCCTGCAAGGTTGCTTCGGCGCGATCAAATTTCTTCTCGTAGGCGAGTACATCTGCCATCAGGATTTGGCCGCGGAAGGGGTCGATCTTAGTAAACGCCTCGGCGTTTTCTGTCGCGCGGCGCACGCTGCCACCTGCAATTCCCGGCGCCTGCAGATAGAACTGAATCAGATCACGGCGCATGTCGTAGTTCGACGGCGCTAGCTCTACCGCCTTTTGCAATGCGTCCTTGATCTTGCCGACGTACTTCATGCCGCTCGTCATGCCGCCAGACATCGCAAGTGCGCCGTAGAGACTTCCCACAGCAGAATGGCAGCGCGCCGACTGCGGTTGCTCAATCACGCACTGCTCGGCACGCTTGACGACTTCATCACGTTTGGTCGCGTCGCCAGCGACTAAGCGAGCCAGGTACAAGATCGCGACATCGTCTTTTGGATTGTGCGCCAAGCGTTCACGCGCCAGCGCTTCAATCTCAGCGCGCTTGCCATCCTTAGCGAGAGCGATGAAATCCGCCTCAGCGGTTGGCGCCTGTGCGATTGCGATGCCAGCCAGCCATGCGATAGCAAACGCACAAAGAATTTGCGCAGGACGAAAGTCATTGAGTGGATTGTTCATTTCAGGTTGAGCGTTGAGTGAATGATGTGAGGAGCTGATTATAAGGAGTCGCCGAGCAAACCTAGGCGTTCGACATTCCGCCGAGGGCAAATGGATGCATCCGGTATGGTGGGTAGGGCCGATTCATGGTGACGTGGGATAAAGTGCGACGATGGTAAACAAAAATGAATCACTTCAGACCGCGAACCCTCGAGCCGTGCTCGGCTATTGTCGTGCTGGCTTCGAACCCGATTGCGCGGCTGAACTCGCTGCCCAACTGCCGGGACGCATTATCCATGCAGAGGCGGGTAGTGGGTACGTGCTGGTGGCGCCGACTGATGCGTACTATTCGGCAAACCGACTCTCGTTGGACCAGTATGTGTTTGCGCGCCAGTTGGTTATGACGCATCAGACGCCGATTACGTTGACGGGAAATGATCGGGTCACCCCACTGATGGAAGCGGTGATGCAACTGCTCACGCAGGAGCGTATTGGGGCGTTGTCTGAATGTCGCGTCGAGTACCCAGACACCAATGATGGCAAGGTGGCATCGCGCGCCGCGAAAGCGATCGGCCCGCGGGTCGAGGACACGCTGATCGCCGAGGGCGTGGTGGCAGACGCATCGAGTCCGTATCGCTTGCATCTGTTTCTCACGCCGCAGAAAACAGCCTGGGTCGGGCTCTCGCACGCCGGGCGTTGCCCTGCAGATCTGAATGGCATCCCGCGTCTGCGTATGCCGAGTGATGCGCCTTCGCGCTCAACGCTAAAGCTTGCTGAAGCCTTTCAGATCTTTCTGGGCGAGCAAGCAGATCAGCACCTCGTGCCTGAGATGCGCGCGGTTGATCTCGGCGCTGCGCCTGGCGGGTGGACGTGGCAATTAATGTCGCGCGGGCTACGCATTACTGCGGTGGACAACGGCGCCCTGAAAGGCGACCTCGTGGATAACGCGCTCGTGCGACACGTGCGCAGCGATGGATTCAAGTTTGTGCCCCCATCTCCTGTTGACTGGATGGTCTGTGACATGGTCGAACAGCCATCGCGTATCGCGCAGCTCGTCGCCAAATGGCTCGCCAACGGCTGGGCGCGCTACATCATCTTCAACCTCAAGCTGCCGATGAAAAAGCGACTCGAGGAAGTCGATCGCTGTCGGCAGATCATCCTCGACGCAGACCTCGGCGGTCGGCCGCTACAACTACGCATCAAGCAGCTCTACCACGACCGCGAGGAAGTGACGGGCTTTGCGATGATCCCATCGCGCCGTTTGCGTGATCAAGCGCAACGCGAGCGCCGTGAGGGTCCGCGCACCGCAGCGA
>JAJTHU010000072.1 GCA_021300055.1 Nitrosomonadaceae bacterium
AATTCGAAATGCCCGGCGTCGTCGAGCGTGAGTAGCTTGACCGTTTCGCTTTTTTCTTTCGCGCGTTCGCGATAACGCAGCGCTTGTGCTGGCGCGACGATCGCGTCGTATACCCCGCTAACCAATGTCGTCGGCATGCCGAGCGGCAACAGCGGCGTCACGGACGTGTCGCGGAACGGGTCAGCGCCCGCATCTTTGCGCTTTTTGTGGTCGACCAACAGGTCAACCGTGTCTGCGCCACACGCGTGCGCGGACATGCTGCGCCCCACCGCGAGATCTGCGATGGCCGCGACGCCGACTGTGGCGCGAATCTTGAGTGGATTGGCCTGAAACAACGGGCTGTCGCTCGGCAGGCGTGGTCGCGCCGCCAACCACATCGCGAGGTGGCCCCCGGCAGAGTGGCCCGTCGTGACGACACGCGTGAGGTCAAGCGCGTAGCGATCGGCGAGCTCGCGGAGTTTGTCGGTGGCTTTGGCGACATCGAGGAATGTGTCCGGATACGGGGAGAACGCCTCAGCTTTGGTGCCAACGCGACGATACGTGATGCTCCACACCGCAACACCTTCGCGGCGCAACGCATCGGCTTGAAAGGCGAGCAACTCCGGGCCCGGCAAATCAGCGCGCCAACAGCCGCCGTGCACCAGCACCACGACCGCAACGGGTTTGGTCGCGTTGGGCTTGGGCAGCCAGAGCTCGCCGTATTGATCGGGATACGTGCCGTAGGTGATGCGCGTGTCGGGCGTCGGGCGCTCGGCGCGATCGAGCACGTTCTTGAAGGTCAGCGTCTGCGCGTTGCTGGGCGAGGTGGTCATTGCGAAGCCAGCGACCAGAACGATTGTTGCAAGCGTCGCGGCGTGACGGCTAAACGTGCGGCATCGGTTGGCAAAACCCCAGCAAAGACGGGCAGTTTCAGGCATTTTTGCTCCAAAGTGCTCATGGATAGGCGAGTTTCAATTCTGAATCTAGAACGCTAGGCGTCCACCATCATCGGCACGCGCTCTGCGGCCACACCATATAGGGCGCCTAAGGCTTCGCGCGTTGTGGCGGCTGACGTGGGCCCAAGCACCGCCTGACCATCGCGCGCTATGCTGAGCGTGCGATCGGCGACGCCGCTTGCGAGGTCGCAGGCTTGTTGCGGCTCATGCGTGGTGAACATGATGGCGTAGGACTGAGACTTCAGATCGTTAAGGGCATCTTGCACGCGCAGTCGGTTGCCAAAGTCGAGGCTCGCGGTGGGCTCGTCGAGCAACAGGCAGCGCGCACCGGAGGCGAGGGCGCGCGCCAACAACACCAATTGCTGCTCACCACCGGAGAGCGTGGTGAAGATTCGATCTGCCAGATTGGCGATGCCGAGTTGCTCTAGCGCAGCGTGCGCGATGGCGCGGTCTTGCGCGGATGGCAGCGCTGTCCAAGCCATGTGCGGCGCGCGCGCCATCTCAACGACTTCCTGCACGCGAAACGGCAACATCGCGCCGTGCGCTTGCGGCACATAAGCGAGCTGGCTGGCAAGTTCATTTGGGGCGAAGGTGTTGATGGCGCGCGATTGCAGCAGCACCTCGCCACGGCAGGGCGGCTGCAAGCCGAGCAGGGTGCGAAACAGCGTGGTCTTGCCCGCACCGTTTGGTCCGAGTACGGCGATCGCTGTCCCCGCCTGCAGGCTGAATTCCATACCGTGGGCGACGATGTTGACGCTGCCCTTGGCGTGATAACCAACGGCGAGTGCCCGCGCTGCGAGCAGTGCGGCCCTCGTCATGAGCGGCTCCCCAAGGTGCGAGACATCAGCCACAGGAACGCCGGTGTGCCGAGCAGCGCGGTGAGTACACCGGGGGGGATTTCGATCGCCGCGACCGAGCGCGCGATGGTATCGACGGCCAACATAAAGCTGCCGCCGAGTAGAAACGCGAGTGGCAGCAAGCGAGAGAACTCCGCACCCACCATCAGGCGAACCGCGTGTGGAACCACCAACCCGACCCAGCCGACAATGCCGCAGATGGCCACGCTCGCCGCGGTCATGAGTGTTGCGGCGACGATAACGATGAGTCGAAGAGCGCTGACGTCTTGGCCAAGTGCGCGGGCGTCGTCATCGTGCAGGGT
Organism: Nitrosomonadaceae bacterium; assembly: GCA_021300055.1. Lineage (GTDB taxonomy): Bacteria > Pseudomonadota > Gammaproteobacteria > Burkholderiales > Usitatibacteraceae > UKL13-2. The sequence goes on from JAJTHU010000072.1 coordinate 2,095, forward strand.
CAGCAGATTGATGCGCCAGCGCAGCAGCCACAGTGGCACGAGCGCAATGACGATCAGCGGTAGCGCAACAAGTAGATCGCTGCGGGTCACACTGGCGAAGCTGCCGAGCAGCCAGTAAGTGATCGCGGGCAGTTGGTTGGTCGGGTCAGCGAGGTACTTGCTGAGGGCGATACCCGCGCCGAGCAGCGAGCCGATCACTACCCCCGCCAGTACCAAAGTCAGTACGGGATCGTGGCCCGCATGACCCGCGCGCCGCCCACCGATGTGTGTGCCGATGAAGTAGATCGCAGCCACAGCGAGCACGCCGCCACCAAAGGCCAAGGCTTGCAAACCGATCACGCTAACGCCGAGCATGATGCCGACCACCGCGCCCAGCGCCGCGCCGCTCGATACCCCGAGAATGTCCGGCGACACCAGCGGGTTGCGAAATAGGTTTTGGTAGGCAGCGCCTGCGGCGGCGAGTGCACCACCGACCAAGAATGCAGCAGCGATGCGCGGACCGCGAATCTCAAAGAGCACGATGTCGGCGTTTTCTCTTGCGTGTACCGTGGTGCCAAAAACAGCGGACATCAGCAGTGACAGTAGCTCTCTTGGCGCGATGGCGAATTGCCCGACGTTGAACGCGACCAAAATCAAACATATCGCCAGCGCGATTGCCCCAATGAGCGCATAGCCTGCGCGACCGACGCGCGGCAAGCCGCTGTTCGTTGCCGCGGGTAGCGCGGAACTGGCGATGGGCGGCGTGCTCACGCGAGGGCTGGGGTGGTTGAGATTGGCATAGGGCTATTTTGGCAGCTTGCGTGCTCAGAATACGCTTTGTAGAAACGGGCGCGCTGCTATCTGGCGGCGGACCCATGCCAGAATGAGAGCCATGAAATTTGCAAAAACCGCAGCCGGTCGGGAAGCTCCCGAGTTGATGGAACTAAAGGAAGTCGCCGCTTATTTGCGATTGGGCGAGCGCACCGTCTATGCATTGGTCAAGGACCGCAAGATACCTTGCTCGCGGGTGACAGGAAAGTGGTTGTTTCCGAAGCGGCTGATCGATCTCTGGATTGACGAAAACACCGAGCACGTTGGTGGCGGCAGGCGTGATATGCAAGTCCCGCGCGCCTTGCTGGTGGGCAGTCACGATCCATTGCTCGAGTGGGCAGTGCGCGAGTCTGGCTGCGATTTTGGTTTGCTGTGTGGCGGTAGTCGAGATGGACTTGCGCGATTGGCGCGCGGCGAGGCCAGCGTCGCGGGCATCCATCTCTATGATCGTCGCGACGGCACGTTTAATCGGCACGCGGTGGCCGAGTTGCCGACTAACGAGTGGGTCGCGATCCGCATGGGCGCGAGGCAGCAGGGGCTGTTGCTCGCCGAGGGTAATCCGCTCGGTGTTCGAGGGGTTCGCGATGTCGCGGACAGCGCCGCACGCGTCGTGCTGCGCCAGCCTGGCGCCGGCAGCCGTGAGCTTTGGGACGCGCTGGTGGAAGATGCGGGCGTTGAGCAGACGCGCTTCAAGACACTTGAATCGCCCGCATTGACCGAGGGCGACCTCGCATTAGCGATTCGAAACGGCGTGGCCGATGTTGGATTGGCCATCGAGTCGGTCGCACGTGCCGCGAATCTGGAGTTTTTGCCCTTGATGCAAGAGCAGTTCGATTTAGTGATGACGCGGCGTCAATACTTCACGCTGCCGGTGCAGAAACTCTTCGCCTGCATCATGAGCGAGTCGTTTGCGAGGCACGCGGCTGCGCTCGGCGGCTATGACGTTTCCGAGCGTGGTACCGTTGTTTACAACGCGTGAGGTCTGCCTCGTAGCCGCTGCGGCGTCTTCACCGTTTGGCGTTGGGGAAAAATAGTTGCTCTCCGCCGATCTTGTAGTCCGCGATAGCCTTCTGCCCTGAAGCAGACACCAACCAATCGATGAACTTCTGAGCGAGGTCTTTCTTCACGTGTGCATGCTTGCTTGGGTTCACCAGAATCACGCCGTATTGATTGAACAAGCGCGTATCACCCTCGACCAACACGGCAAGGTCACCGCGATTTTTGAATGAAAGCCACGTGCCGCGGTCAGTGAGGATGTACGCATTCATACCGCTCGCGGTATTGAGCGCGGGGCCCATACCCGATCCAGTTTCGCGGTACCACGGGCCCTTTGCCACGTCGAGCTCTACGCCTGCTGCTTTCCAGTAGCGCAGCTCAGCTGCGTGGGTGCCGCTCTTGTCGCCACGCGATACGAATGCGGCTTTGGCATCCGCCACCTTTTTCAGCGCGGCGGTGATGTCGCGTCCCGCTGCCGCTGCCGGATCGCCCTTCGGGCCGACCAGCACAAAGTCGTTGTACATCACCTCGATGCGGCTGACTCCGAAGCCATCTGCAACAAATTTCTCTTCGGCGACTTTGTCGTGTACGAACACAACGTCGGCATCGCCCCTGCGGCCCGTGTCGAGCGCTTGGCCTGTCCCCAGGGCGACAACGCGTACATCGATCCCGCTGTCCTTTTTGAAGAGCGGCAGTAGGTGACCAAATAGCCCTGACTGCTCAGTCGAGGTCGTCGATGCAACGGTGATGAACTTGTCCTGCGCCGTGGCGGGCATGCCGACGAGTGTTGCGGTGGTGCCAAGCCAGACAATGACTAGGCTAGCCAGCCATGCGCGGCGGGCGTACGGTTGAGTCGGACGAGTTGATGAGGTCATATGCTTTCTCCGAGTAGATATTCACGGCCTTCGGCCGATTGAGGTCTGCTAAAGAATTCATCCGCGGGCGTGCGCTCGGTGAGGCGGCCCTCATGCATGAATGCGATGTCGTCGGCAAGACGCTTGGCTTGCGCGAGGTTGTGCGTCACCATCACGACCGTCACGCCGCTTTCGGCGGCGTCGGCGATGAGGGCCTCAATTTGGCGGGTCGACTGCGGATCGATCGACGCGGTGGGTTCGTCGAGGTACAACACCTCCGGCGACCTCGCTAGCGCCCGCGCGAAGGCAACGCGTTGCTGCTCCCCGCCGGACAGCGTGCGGGCGGGGCGATCGGCCAAGCCGAGCATGCCGACGCGCCGCAGCGCTCGTTCGCCGATCGCGACGCTAGACTGAGTTGAGTCGGCATCAAGACCAAAAATGACGTTGTCGAGCGCACTGCGGCGGAGCATCACTGGCCGCTGGAAAAGCATCGCGTCGTGCTTGCGCATTTCTGGGAGCTGAAGATCTAGGCCATTTGCGGCGCGCACTGCGCCGCTCGTCGGCGGGAGCATGCCATGCATGACTCGCAACAGCGCTGTCTTGCCCGCACCATTCGCGCCGAGAATCGCGAGAGTACGCGCCGAGCCGAGGCGCAGGCTGATGTTGCGCAGTACGCTCTTCCCCCCGAGGTCGAGGCTGACATCTTTCAGTTCGAGGGGTAGCAGCTTACCCATAGCGAGCCTCGGCGAAAGACTTGAGCCACTGTGCGATGAGGTTGAGCGTGAGCACCACAAGCACCAGCACGACGCCGAGCGATAGCGCCAACGGCAAGTCACCCTTGGTCGTTTCAAGTGCGATTGCCGTCGTCATCACACGCGTAACGCCGTCGATGTTGCCGCCGACAATCATCACTGCCCCCACTTCCGCGCAAGCGCGTCCGAGCCCTGCCAACGTCACCGTGACCAGTGAGAAGCGCGTGTCCCAAACAAGAGTTGCGGAGGCACGCCATCCGTGTACGCCGAGCGATTGGAATTGCTCGCGGTAGTTGTTCCACGCGTCCTCGATCACCTGCCGCGCCAAGGCTGCAATGATGGGGGTGATCAATATGGCTTGGGCGATCACCATCGCCGTCGGCGTAAACAACAAGCCGTATTGGCCTAGCGGGCCTGCGCGTGAGAGCAAAAGGTAAACCACCAGCCCGATCACCACTGGTGGCAGTCCCATGAGGGCGTTGAGTACCGCGATGATCACGCCGCGCCCCGCAAAGCGCGAAACCGCCAACCACGCGCCGAGGGCGAGGCCCAGCAGCGAGGCAATGGCCACTGCGCTTAAGCTCACGCTAAGCGACAAACCCACAATCTGGACGAGCTTAGGGTCTGCGCTGCTGATAAGGTGAAACGCGCCGGAAAGGGCAGCAGAAAAGTCGCTCATGCAGTCGTCTGCAAATTATTGCAGGAAATTGCAATTCTATCGCGATTGAGGCGGTTGCTAGTGCCCGATCGGCTGGCACCGAGGCGTACCGGATTGCGCTTAGGCGTAACCGACGCTATGGCGGTCGATGGAAACAGCCTTGACTAGTGCATATACCCGTTGTCCCGGCTGTAGCCTCAGTCGCCCTAGGGACAGGCGTGTAACGCGCGCCAATATGCGGGCTTCGCCAACCCGTAAGCTGACATCCACGATCGCGCCCACCTCATCGCGGATTTCGAGCAAGGTCCCTTCAAGGATGTTGTTGATGCTGATGTCGACGGGGCGCTGGAGGGCGAGAGAGACGTCTCGCGCGCGCAGACGCACCCGCAATCGATGCCCGGGGCTCGCGACGACTCTTGGGATGGTGAGCTCGCCACCATCGAAGCGCAACAGCGTCACCGCATGCTCGACATCATGCGAGGCGACTTCAGCATCAATGACTGCGCCCGCCTCATGTCTTCCGGTGGCAGGTGCGAGATCTAGCCTCGCGAGCAACTCGTCCACGGCGCCAGCGGCTTTTACGCGGCCATCTTCAAGGAGCACCATGTGCTCGGCGAGACGAATCACCTCATCGATTGAATGGCTGACCATGACAATCGGAATGCCGACTTCGTCGCGAAGCTGCTCGATGTGGGTCAGTACCTCATGCTTACGTTGGGCATCTAATGAGGCTAGCGGTTCGTCCAAAAGGAGCAATGATGGGTTGCTCAGCAAGGCGCGACCAATGGCGACGCGTTGTGTTTCGCCCCCTGACAGATCGCGGGGCCGGCGCTTCAGCAACGCGCCGAGACCGAGTAGTTCGATAAGCCGGCGCGCTTGCGGCGTGTCTTCGGATAGACGCTTGCTGAAGAAGAGATTGTCTGCAACGTTCAGATGCGGGAACAGCAGCCCCTGTTGAAACACGTAACCGATATCGCGCACGTTTGGCGAAAGGCAAACATTCTGCGCAACATCAAGAAACACGCGGCCGTTCAGCGCAATGCGACCCGATTGGGGGCGAGATACGCCAGCGATGGCGTTAAGAATGCTCGTTTTCCCACAGCCCGAACGGCCGAAGAGCGCTGTGATCCGCGCCGTCGTCACGAACGTGGCGTCCAGCGCGAACGCGCCAAGGCGGTGTTGAATAGCAACTTCAAGCATTGGTGTTGTAGCGCCGCGAAAGCCACTCGGATGCGGCCAGCGCCGCTACTGACAGCGCGACGGCAACCAAGGACAACCAAATGGCTTGGATTTGAGCCTCGTCGCCCGGCACCTGCGTCGCTGTATAGATCGCGAGCGGCAAGGTCTGGGTCTGTCCTGGAATATTGGACACAAAAGTGATCGTTGCGCCGAATTCGCCGAGGCTTCGCGCGAACGAGAGCACGGAGCCGGTGATGATGCCGGGAAGCGCTAACGGCAGCACGACACTGACTAGAACACGCAGAGGAGACGCCCCAAGCGTACGAGCGGCATGTTCAATGCGGCGATCGATCGCCATCACCGAGAGCCGAATCGCGCGTACCATGAGGGGGAATCCCATGATGGCCGAGGCAATTGCGGCACCGGTCCACTTGAACGCAACGACGATGCCAAACCAATCGTGGAGCAGACTGCCGATGGGGCCATTCCTGCCAAGCGTGAGCAGCAGCGCAAAGCCAATAACAACGGGAGGCAGCACCAATGGCAAGTGCACGATTGCATCAAAGATGGTCTTGCCCGGGAAATCGTAGCGCGCCAAGACGTAAGCGATGATCATCGCCAGCGGCAGACTCAGAAGGACGCTACAAAATGCGACCTTCATGCTGAGTCCGACGATCTGAAGTAGCGCGTCGTTGTCCACCGGATTAGCGCCTGATCAAATGTTGCATTCGAGGTGACTTAACGCGGCGAGGCGGGCGCGGCCAGCACGCGGAAGCCGTATCGCGTCCAGATCATTGCTGCGGCCGGCGTCGAGAGGAAATCAAGGAACGGCTTCGCGCGTGTCGAGCGCGACGCTGAGGTGACGGCGGCGGGATAAACGATGTCGGGATGACTGACCGGCGGAAAACTCGCCACGACCCTAACCCGCGGTTCAGCCAGCGCATCGGTTCGATAAACGATGCCGAGTGGTGCCTCGCCGAGCGCGACCAATAGCAGCGCTGCGCGGACATTCTCTGCGCGCGCTAATCGCTGCTCGACCGCAGACCATGCGTTGTAGTGCGTCAACGCGGCCTTGCCGTACTTCCCAGCTGGCACCATATCCGGATTCGCAATTGCCAGTCTGCCCTCCCCGAGCGCGCTACGCAGATCCAGATTGGGCTCGATGCGGATCGTAAGCTTGCTGTCGGTCGGTGCGATGAGTACGAGTTCATTTCTTAACAGCGATGTGCGCGTGGAGGCAACGATTAATCGCTTGGACGTCAGGTAGTCCATCCATTCCAAGTCCGCAGAAAAGAACACATCGGCGGGTGCCCCGTTTTCGATCTGTCGCGCGAGCGCAGATGATGCGGCATACGACACGACAACTTTGCTGCTGCTTTGGCGCTCGAACTCGCGAACGACAGCATCGAGTGACTCCTTAAGGCTCGCCGCTGCAAAAACGGTGACGTCTGCTGCTTGAGCAGACGCTACGCTTAAGCAAGCGACGAGCATCGCACAGCACTGGAGCATCCGGCGAAGCATGTGGCGAAGCATCAGGACACCCCAATCGAGTCGAACTGGAAACGGTAGTCCGCGGTGAAACTGTGCGTCGTCCGCGCCTATTTCGCGCTAGCGATGAGGGTTTGCAGCTCGCCAGATTGGTACATCTCGCGCATGATGTCGGCGCCGCCCACGAATTCGCCCTTCACGTAGAGCTGTGGAATGGTTGGCCAATTGGCGTATTCCTTAATGCCTTGGCGCACTTCCTCGTCTTGCAGCACATCTACAGTGAAGGGTTTGTCAGCGCCGCTGGCCTTCAGGATCTGCACGGCAGATGCAGAGAAGCCGCACATTGGAAATTGCGGCGAGCCCTTCATGTAGAGCACCACTGGGTGGCTGGTGACGGTTTCGCGGATCTTGTCTTGGACGCTCATGGAAGTTCCTTTGCTTAAAGTTGCTGAAATTATAGAGGGCGCTAAGCCGGGGCGCGCTGTGTTGGGCGGCGGCCGAGCGTGACGCGCTCAATGCCTGCAAGGTCCTTGACGCTTTCGACCGCGCTAAAGCCCGCCGCGTTCAGCAACGAGCGTACCCGCTCCGCTTGATCGTATCCGTGCTCCAGCAATAGCCAGCCGTGCGGGTGTAAATGCCCTTGTGCGCCGTCGACGATGCAGCGAATCGCGCTCAAGCCGTCGTCGCTTTCGTCGGTGAGCGCTATGCGGGGCTCAAAGCGTAGGTCGCCCTGCTGTAAGTGCGCGTCTTCGCGTGCCACGTAGGGTGGGTTGGCGACGATGGCGTGAAAGCGTTGCTCGCCGACTGCGACGTACCAATCACTTTGCAGAAAGGAGACGCGTGCGCCAAGGCGCTCGGCATTGGCGCGTGCGAGGCGCAACGGCTCGGGGGAGCAGTCAAGGGCTGTTACTGCGAGTTGCGGGTTCTCCAACGCCAGCGTGGAGGCGATCGCCCCCGACCCCGTGCCCATATCGAGAACTGAAAGTCGCCTATCGGCGGGCATTTCCGACCAAAAATGCTTGGAAAGGCGCGCCAATGCTTGTTCTACGAGCACTTCAGTCTCGGGGCGCGGAATGAGCACGTGCTCGTCCACCGCGAACTCGCGGCCATAAAACTCGCGCACGCCAACGATTTGCGCAACCGGCTTGCCGGCCGCGCGCTGGTCGACCCAATCCCGAAAGGTCTTGGCAACCTCGGCGTCGAGCGTCGCGTCGAGATTGGCAATGAGCGATGCACGCGAGCGAAGCATCAAGCGCGCCAGCATGTACTGTGCGTCAAAGCGCTCGATGGCGCGCTGCGCAAACGACAGCGCTTCGCCGATGGTGGTGCCCGCCACGGCAGCTATGCCTGCACTACGCCGGCGTGTCGGCGAGCGAGGCAAGTTGCTCGGCCTGATGCTCAGCGATAAGGGCGTCGGTAAGTTCTGCGAGATCGCCATCCATGATGAAGTCGATCTTGTAGAGCGTGAGGTTGATACGGTGATCGGTGACGCGCCCCTGCGGGAAATTGTAGGTGCGAATGCGCTCCGAGCGGTCGCCAGAGCCAATCAGCGACTTACGTGTGGCCGCTTCTTTGGCCTGCTGCTCGCGCACTTGCTTATCCTTGATGCGCGCGGCGAGCACGCGCCACGCCTGCTCTTTGTTCTTGTGCTGCGAGCGGCCATCTTGGCACTCGACGACAATGCCGGTCGGGATGTGCGTCAAGCGCACCGCCGAGTCGGTTTTGTTGATGTGCTGACCACCTGCGCCAGACGCGCGAAAGGTATCGACGCGAACATCCGCTGGGTTGATGACGATGTCGGACGCGTCGTCAGCCTCCGGCATGATCGCCACGGTCGCGGCTGAGGTATGGATGCGGCCTTGGGTTTCAGTGGCGGGCACGCGCTGCACGCGGTGACCACCCGATTCAAACTTGAGGCGCGAGTAAGCGCCTTGCCCGACGATCCGGGCGATGACTTCCTTGTAGCCACCCACTTCGCCGTGTGACTCGGAAATGATTTCCACTTGCCAACGCTGGCGCTCCGCGTAGCGCGTGTACATGCGAAACAGGTCACCTGCAAACAGTGCCGACTCGTCGCCGCCCGTGCCGCCGCGAATCTCGATAAAGATGTTCTTATCGTCGTTCGGATCCTTGGGCAGGAGTGCTTTTTGGATGTCGACGCTGATTTGCTCGAGCTTGGCACGGCCAGCCTTGATCTCTTCGTCGGCGAAATCGCGCATGCTCGCGTCCGCTGACATCTCGGTCGCTGCGGCGATATCGTTTTCGGTTTCGCGGTAGTGCTTGAACAACGCGACCACTGGCGCAATGTCGGCGTGCTCGCGCGTGAGCTTGCGGTAGTTGTCCATGTTGGACACGACATCCGGGTCGGCGAGTTGCCGATCGATCTCCATGAGCCGTTCGCTGAGCGACTCAAGTTTGTTGATGATGGAATCTTTCATGGGGCTATTCCTGCGTCGTCGTGCGGTGGGACGGCGCAGCGCTTGGCGCATTTGCGCCGTCTACGTTGTCGTCGGAATCTGATGAATCTGGATAAAGGCGCTCTAGCGCGTCAGCGAGTTGCTCGCGCTGCTCCGGTGTGGCCTGACGAATCGCCGCCATCGGGTGATGCAAAAACTTGTTGGTTAAGCCATTTGCGAGGGCTTCCATGACCTTCTGCGGATCGTCACCTCGCGCGAGCAATTTTTGCGCGCGATCGAGCTCAATTTGTCGATACTGCTCTGCGCGTGAGCGAAGTTGCTGGATGACAGGAACCGAGCCTCGCTGCGCGAGCCACCGCATGAACGCATCGGTGTGCGTGTCGACAATCGCGTCGGCTGCAGCCACTGCGGATTCTCGACGCGCCATGTTTTGCTGGACCACGCGACCCAGCGTATCGAGCGTGTGCAGATAGACATCTTCGATACTGCCCACAGCGGGCTCGATGTCGCGTGGCACCGCGAGATCAACGAGAAACATGGGGCGATGTCTGCGTTTCTTCATCGCCGCCTCAACCATTCCTTTGCCGATGATTGGCAGGCTCGATGAGGTCGAGGTAATGATCGCGTCAAATTCATGGAGGCGCGCGGGCAGCTCTTCGAGCGCCATTGCGCTGCCACCATGCTGCGCGGCGAGTTCGCGAGCGCGTGACACCGTGCGGTTGGCGACGACCAACGCGGCCGGATTCTTAGCGGCGAAGTGCGCGGCGGCGAGTTGGGTCATTTCGCCGACGCCGATCAACAGCACACGAATATCGCTCACTTCACCAAAAATTTGCTGTGCAAGCTTTAGTGCGGCCGCCGCCATGCTTACTGATGTGGCGCCAATTTCCGTCTCCGTGCGCACTCGCTTTGCGACTTGAAGGCTATCTTGCATCAGTCGCTGTAATGGGCCACCGAGCGTGCCGACTTCGTCTGCGAGCTTCGCCGCAAAGCGCACTTGCCCTAGGATTTGTGGTTCACCCAGCACCATCGAGTCGAGGCCAGCTGCCACGCGAAATACGTGACGCGTGGCTTCAGCGTCACTCAAGGTGTAAAGATGTGCGCCAAGATCGAGGCCGCGTGTGCGCGGATCGCGGCTGAGCCATTCGCGCGCCTTACCGGTGACTTGTGCGTCCCCGCGTAAATACATTTCGGTGCGATTGCAGGTCGAGACCAGCACCGCTTCATCGGCATGCGCCGCCGCGCGGATCGCCTCCAGCGCTTGGCGCTGCTCATCGTTCGCGAACGCGACTTTTTCACGCACCTCAATGGGGGCGGTACGATGATTAAGACCGATGACGTAAAGCGGCATGAGCGGTTGAAGGGGACCTATCGGCAAATTGAGCGTCGCGCCGTCATGCCAGAAACACAGGCGCCAAACGACCCGAGGAGCCCGTCGAGCGACCGAATCCAAACAG
>JAJTHU010000177.1 GCA_021300055.1 Nitrosomonadaceae bacterium
AAGCTTGGCCAAGGCCTCGTTTAGCGCGACCGCCGCGGCCGCGTGGCGCGCCGCTCTCGCGAGGGAGGCGCGGTAATGCGGGAAACGCGCCGCGATTAGTGGCGCGATTTCGTGGCGAATGTAGTTGCGCGTATAGGCGGTGTCAGCATTCGACTCGTCTTCAATCCAGCGTAGTCCTCTGGCAGTTGCATAAGCCTCGATCTCAGCACGACTGATTGCGAGCAATGGGCGCAACAGGTACTGCCTGGGCGCGAACTCGCGCACCTCCCCCATTGCCGAGAGGCCTGCCAAACCCGTGCCGCGCAACAGTTGGTGGAGCACAGTTTCGGCTTGGTCGTCGGCGTGCTGACCGGCGAGCGTCCATGTGGCGCCATGCGCACGTAACGCATCGTAGCGGCGAGCGCGCGCCAGTCCTTCAATACCCTGCCCGTCGGTTGCATTGCGATCGACCTGCACCCGCACGACCTTGAGCGCCACCTCTCGTTCGGCACACGCCTGGGTGCTAAAGGCAGCCCATTCATCCGCGTTGGGACTGAGCCCGTGGTGGACATGAATCGCATCGAGCGTGCCAACGTGGCCTTGCTCTCGGAGCGTGGCCATAGCGTCCAGCAACACCATAGAGTCGATGCCACCTGAGAACGCGATGGTGACCGGCCCCGACACGCTGTGGCGCCACAGAACGTCAAGAATGGAATCGTGGATGACCTCGGGAGTCTGCATGGCTTGCGGGCCGCGCGAGGCAATCACCACCGCGCCGAGCGACTTGGCTACTCGGTCACTTCCTTGAACTTGCCAAGCGCGAGCAATTTCTTCTGGCGCTCTTGCACCAGCTTCGCCGGAGATAGCTCCTTGAGTTCTTTGAGCGATTCAGCAATTGCCTTTTTTAGGCTGGCGCCCATGGCCTTGTGGTCGCGGTGCGCGCCGCCCAGAGGTTCGCTCAGAACCTTGTCCACGAGCCCTAGTGCTTTGAGTTTCGGCGCGGTAATGTTGAGCGCTTCGGCGGCTTCTGACGCTTTGGCAGCGTCTTTCCAAAGAATCGCCGCGCAACCTTCCGGCGAGATTACCGAATACGTCGAGTACTGCAGCATGAACGTGGTGTCGCCTACGGCAATCGCCAGTGCGCCGCCAGAGCCCCCCTCGCCGATGATGGTGCACACGACAGGCACCTTGAGCCCCGCGAGTACGTACAAATTGTGGCCAATGGCTTCTGACTGCCCGCGCTCCTCCGCCCCCACGCCCGGATAGGCACCCGGCGTGTCGATGAAGGTCACGAGAGGCACGCCGAATTTCTCCGCCAGCTTCATGAGGCGCAACGCTTTACGATAGCCTTCAGGACGTGGCATACCGAAATTACGGTACTGGCGCTCCTTGGTATCGCGGCCTTTTTGATGGCCGATCACCATGACGGTCTGGCCGTTGAATCGGGCCAAGCCACCAACGATGGCAGGATCATCCGCATAGCTACGGTCGCCGTGCAACTCCTCGAAATCGGTCATCAGCATGCTGATGTAGTCGAGCGTGTATGGGCGCTGCGGATGACGCGCAACTTGGGAAATCTGCCACGGCGAGAGCTTGGCGTAGATGTCTTTGGTCAGGGTCTGGCTCTTCTTGGCGAGCTTCTCGATTTCGGCCGAAATATCGACAGCCGAATCGTCTTGCACATAGCGCAACTCATCGATCTTGGTCTCGAGCTCCGCGATCGGTTGCTCAAAATCGAGAAAGGTCAGTTTTGTGGGAGTAGACGCAGTCATGACGTGTGGGAGCGGCAAACCCTAGCTTGACGCGAGTGCCGTTTGTGCGCGAAGGGCGAATCATACCGTGTATCGACAAATATAATCCGGACAGCCATTTAGGCTGGAAAAAGGGGTTGTGTGGCAAATCGGATATCGAAAGTCACGACGCGTACCGGCGACGACGGCACCACCGGACTCGGCGATGGCTCGCGCGTGCGCAAAACATCAGGCCGCATCCAAGCCATCGGCGACGTGGACGAGCTGAACAGCAATATTGGGGTGCTACTCCTCCACCAAATGCACGATGCGCATCGTGCGCGTTTACTGCAAATCCAGAATGCGCTGTTCGATTTGGGCGGCGAGCTGTCGATTCCGAGTTATCGCGCTGTCACGGAAACCCATCTGGAAACGCTCGATGAAGGCGTCAGCGCGCTCAACGCGGCCTTGCCGCCGCTGCGTGAGTTCATCCTACCTGGCGGCAGCCCAGCCTCCGCGCACGCGCACGTTTGCCGCACCATTGCGCGGCGCGCCGAGCGCAGTGTCGCCGCGCTACAAGACGCGGGCGAGGACGTGTCGCCGCTGGCGTTGCAGTACCTCAATCGGCTATCCGATTTACTGTTCGTACTCGCCCGCGTGTGCAACCGCGATGCCGGCTTGCCGGACGTGATGTGGTCGCGCGACGCGCACGCTCCCAAGGACCAAGCCTAGGCATGACCGCGCCGGCCGCGCCTCCCTCCCCCGACAGCAATCAGCTCGCGGATTGCCTCGCGCGTACCGCGCTGGGGGATCGGCTTGCGTTCGCGACGCTATTTGAGGCCACCAAATCGAAACTGTTTGGTGTTGCGCTTCGTATAGTCCATGAGCGGCACGTCGCCGAAGAGGTTTTGCAGGATAGTTTTGTGAAGATTTGGGCCCATGCGGGTGAGTACGCGGCCGCCAAAGCGGCACCGATGACTTGGATGACCGCCATCGTGCGTAACCGCGCGCTCGATGTCGTGCGTCGTCCGCAACTCGAAGTCGCCGACGAAGACAACACATACGCCTTGGCCGTTGCCGACGAAGCACCGTCACCTCTTGAACAACTCGCCATGCGCCGCGAAGAGGTCCGGGTGCGCGATTGCTTGGTGAAGCTGGATGCCGAACAACAGCGCGCGATTGCACTCGCCTTCTTTGATGGGTTATCGCATAGCGAAGTTGCGGCCAAGCTCAGCAAGCCTTTGGGTACGATCAAGACCAACATCCGTCGCGGTCTGGTTCGCCTCAAAGCCTGCCTCGACACTTGTTTGGACGGCGCGCCGGACGCTAACGATGGAGCGAGCCGATGAAGCTCGACCACCCAGATCTGCAAAGCCGACTCGCTGCCGAATACGTGCTCGGCACGATGCGCGGGGCGGCGCGGCGACGCTTTGCGCGAGATGTCGCGACCAACCCAACGTTGCAACAGCATGTTGCCGAATGGCAAGCGCGTATGACCCCGCTTGCAGAGCGTGTCTCACCAGTAACGCCGGCTGCGCGGGTGTGGACGGCAATCGAGCAGCACTTGTTTGATGAAAAACGTCCAGTATCGGCGGGTGTTTCCAGCCAAAAACGCCTGGAAACGCCCGTCCCTTCTAGGGTTTCAAGTTCGATTTGGACCTCGCTCGGATTCTGGCGCGCCCTCGGCGTTGCGGCATCTTCCGCATGCGCGTTGCTGTTGGTCGCATTGGTGATGGTGCGCAGTAGCGTTGATGACGATCCAATGCGCGTCGCCATCCTTGAGGACAAAGGCGTGGCACGCATGCTCATCGAACAGCCTTCGCCGAGCCTACTGCAGGTAAAAATGGTCAAACCGTGGCAGGCCCGCGAGACGGACAGTTTCCAGCTTTGGGTGCTGCCGCAAGACGGACCGCCGCGCTCCATCGGACTCATTAGCCAAGATGGCTCGACACGCATCGCCGTGAAGGAACTCGAAGCCATGCTCGATGGCGGCTTGCAATTCGCTGTGTCCCGCGAGCCGCGTGGTGGGTCGCCGACCGGCGCACCGACCGGCGCAATTCTCTGCAAAGGCGTGATCGCACGACTGCCCGCGCGCACCAGCAACCCCCCCGCATCGGCCGCAGCGCGCGGTCCGATATAGGCATGGCTTTAGGACTCCACAGCTCCCTTCGTCGATGACCCAAACCGCCAAACTAATCGAGCAACTCAAACGCGAGCTCAAAGCGCGCGGCTTGACCTATGCTGAATTGGCGCGTCGCATTGGCATGAGCGAGACCAGCATCAAGCGCATGCTTGCTTCGCGCAATATGTCGCTCGAGCGCCTTGACCAGATTCTGCAAGCGACGCAAATCGAGCTCACCGAACTGATGGGTGCGTTCGACCGCGAGCAAGCGCGCATTTCGCAGTTAACGCTCAAGCAAGAAGAAGCGGTGGTCAACGACCCGAAGCTGTTCCTCGTGGCCGTCTGCACACTCAATCTGCTGAGCTACGAAGAAATCCTCGAGGCCTACGAACTATCCGAGCCCGAGTTGGTGGGGCTGCTCGCGCGGCTTGACCGCATGGGGCTCATCGAACTGCTGCCTAACAATCGCTTTCGCCTCAAGATTGCGCGCACGTTTTCTTGGCTGCCTAACGGCCCGATTGCACAAGCGTTTAAGAACAACGTGCCGGAATTTTTTGCCAATCCGTTCGCGGCACAAGGCGAGGCCTTGCTGTTCGTGAATGCACGCCTCAGCCTCGCCTCGCGCTTGGCGCTTGTGGAGAAGCTGAAGCGCCTCGCGCGGGAGTTCTCTGAGCAACAGCACGAGGACGACCACACGAACGCCGCACACCGTGAAGAAGTCAGTCTGTTACTCGCGACGCGCACGTGGCACATGAAGGCAATGGCGACGTAT
Source organism: Nitrosomonadaceae bacterium (assembly GCA_021300055.1). Classification (GTDB taxonomy): domain Bacteria; phylum Pseudomonadota; class Gammaproteobacteria; order Burkholderiales; family Usitatibacteraceae; genus UKL13-2. Next base: position 4,604 of record JAJTHU010000177.1, read on the forward strand.
CGACGCAAGGGAACCAAGAAGTAGCGCACCTGCAGCTGATTGACGCATCACCATTGCCACACCCACTTCATCCTCTTTAGCGCAACTCATGAGCCCCACCCCTCTCAAAACCGCCAAGTCTCTTGCTCTCGCTGCAGCAACGAGCGTAACGCTCGGTGGCTGCGCCCTGCTCTCCCCCGCACCGACCCTGCCGCCCGCGGTGGACGTGCCGAGCGGACACAGCCTATTCATGAGCGCTGATGCGGAAGGATCGACAATCCGCGTTTGTCGCGCGCAGGGCAATGCATTTGCTTGGAGCGCGCAGGAGATCGACGCAACGCTTCGCGATGGACGTGGTACATCCATCGGCCGCGTTTACGGCATGCCGATGACCTGGGAGGCCGCGGATGGCTCAATCGTCACGGGCCACGTCGTTGCCGCTGCTCCCGCTGAAGGCAACGATGGCGTGTTCCAGCTGATTCGTGCGAATCCAGCGACGGGGCAGGGTGCGATGCGCAACGTTAGCTTTATCCAACGCACAGCCTTCGCGGGTTCCGGCAGCAACGCGCTAAGCGCAGAATGCACCGCCGCGCGCGTCGGCGAAACGCAACGCACGCCTTACCGCGCCAGCTTTCGGTTCTTCAAGCCCACGTCAACCGCGATACGCGGGCAGTAACGAGCGCTCAAGGATGCGCCGCCGCTGCGTCAATCAAGCGACACACCGCTTCGGCGGCATCAACCAAGCGCGGGCCAGGGCGCATTAACCAATCCGAATTCACCGCACGAATCTCTGCATTGCGCGCAGCCAAGGTTCCGGCGAACGCTTGACGCCTGCGGATATCGTCGTCAGCGGACTGACGTGCGCTGGCGCCGTGAATAATCAACGCGGGATTGCGCTCGATCAGCGCCTCGCGCGAGGGTTGCAGCACCAACGTCGGCGCATCAGCAAACACATTTCGTCCGCCGCAGCGTTCAACGACATCACCGAGGAAGTGCATGCGATTAACCGTCATCAGTGGTGTGGTGGAAATCACCATCAACGTTGGCACCGGTGTCGCTCGTGACCGTGCTAGCGCGCTGATGCGCTTGGAGAGCGCGTCCGCGGTGGCCGCGGCCTGCGCCTGCGTTCCCGCCAATTCGCCGATGCGCAAGATGGCTGGCACCAAATCCTGCAAGCGCTCGACACTCACCACCTCAACGCGGATACGCAGACCGCGCATGCGCTCGATGTCTTGCGGGCGCGTGCCACTGCCCCACGCGAGGACGAGGTCGGGCTTGAGCGCAATCAGCGCTTCAAGATTGACGCCCGCGAAATCAGCCACGACCGGGACCTGCCGTGCGGCCTCGGGGTAATCGCTGTAGGCAGAGACGCCGATGAGTTTTGCCCCAGCCCCCGCCGCAAACACCAACTCGGTCAGCGATGGCGCGAGCGAAACGATGCGCGCGTTGGCCGTCGAATGAGGCGCCGAGCCAGTTGCCGGGGGGCGGGAGTCACCCGATGCGGCGAAAACGCTGAGCACGCCTGCTGCGCAACCCACCGCAATCAAGCGCATGAACACGCACATCGGTCGGGAAAGACTCAAGCTGCTTTTGCAGATGCAGCGGCTGCAGCCGGCGCTGCGGCGCGCTCGGCGACCACGCGTTGATGTAGCGCCACGCGCTTTTCGTACGCCTCGCGCGCAATACCCATATCCTCAAGGAAATACGGCAACTCTTCGAGCGAAATGGCTTGCGCAGCGTCCACCAGCGATTTTTTGGGCACCGGATGCATATCGACCAGCAGCATGTTGGCGCCCGCAATCACGCCCTGCGCGGCGACGTGAAACACATCCAGAATGCCCTCCGGCGACGCACCACGCGCGCCAACTGAATGCGAAGGATCGACGCACACTGGCATGCGTGTGAGGCGATGCACCACGGGTACGTGACCAAAATCGACCAAGTTGCGATGCGGGTCACCGAAGTTGGTTTTCATGCCACGCAGGCCAAAGATGATTTGGCTATTGCCTTCGGACGCGCAGTACTCCGCCGCCATGAGTGACTCATCGAGCGTAATGCCAAAGCCGCGCTTCAACAAAATCGGATGCTCGTGCTGACGACCCACCGCCTTCAGCAGCTCAAAGTTCTGTGTATTGCGCGTGCCGATTTGTAGCATCACACCCGTGGGCTTGCCCGTGAGGTGCAGCGCTTCATTGATTTCGTCGACGTGCGCTTCGCGCGTGACTTCCATCGAAATCACCTTGATGCCGTACTTGCCCGCAAGCTCAAACGCCCACGGCAAGCACTCTTTACCCAAGCCTTGAAACGAGTAAGGACTCGTGCGCGGTTTGTAGGCACCCATCCTCGCGCAAACTTGGCCGTGCGATTGCAGGCAAGCGAAGGTCTGCGCCAGAAACTCTTTGGTATCGACCGCGTTCACGCCTGCGAAGGTGTGCAGGTTATGTTGGTTAAAGGTCACGCCGCTGTAAGTGAAGCCAACGTCGTGCTCGTCGGCTTGGTGGCGCCCCAGAATGCGTAGTTCAATCGGCATGATGACGCCCTACTCTGCGTTCACAAGGCGGCGATCACGCACCGCTTGGGCAAGCTGCTTCAAGAGCTTTTCGGTGTCGTCCCAACCGATGCAGGCATCGGTGACCGACACGCCGTATTTCAGCGGTTGTCCGGGAACGATGTCTTGCCGGCCCGGATTGATATGGCTTTCAACCATCACGCCAACGATGCGGTTATCACCCGCCGCAATCTGCTTGGCAACATCGTTGGATACATCCACTTGCTTTTCGTACTGCTTCGACGAATTGGCGTGCGAAAAATCGATCATCACACGTTGCGCCAGCCCTGCTTTCGCGAGTTCTTGGCACGCGGCATCGACACTCGCAGCGTCGTAATTCGGCGTCTTGCCACCGCGCAGGATGATGTGGCAATCCTCGTTGCCCGCGGTGGAGACGATGGCGGAGTGACCACCCTTCGTCACCGACAAAAAGTGGTGTGGCGCCGCTGCTGCCTTGATGGCATCCACGGCAATCTTGAGGTTGCCGTCCGTGCCGTTCTTGAAGCCGACGGGGCACGACAAGCCCGACGCGAGCTGCCGATGCGCTTGGCTCTCAGTGGTGCGCGCACCAATGGCGCCCCATGCGATAAGGTCGGCGAGGTACTGCGGGGAAATCATATCGAGATACTCGGTCGCCGCCGCGAGGCCCAGCTCGTTGATATCAAGCAACAGCTTGCGCGCCAAACGCAATCCCTTATTGATGTCGTAAGAATCATTGAGGTCGGGGTCGTTGATCAGCCCTTTCCAGCCGACCGTGGTACGTGGCTTTTCAAAATAGACGCGCATCACGATGGTCAGATCCGGCTCCATGGTGAGGCGCAGCGCTTGCAAGCGGCGCGCGTACTCCATGGCGGCATCGTAATCGTGGATCGAACACGGCCCGACGATCACCAGCAAACGTGAATCACCGCGATGCATGATGCGGTGAATCTCCTCACGTGCCCGATACACCGTCGACGATGCGGCTTCGGTGCACGGAAACTCGCGCATCAGGTGTGCCGGTGGGGAAAGCTCCTTGATGCCACGAATGCGCAAGTCATCGGTGTTGTATTGCATGGCGTGATCTGCCTTGTGAGAGGTAACGAGGGAGAGTGCGGACGATGTAGTGGACTTCATTTTTGCACCTGTCAGGGTGAAGTTCGATGGTTAGTTACTTGACCGTTCGAGATTTGCCTTGCACCCGCGAAAAAAAACCGCCGGTGGTGATTCGGCGGTTTTTGTGAATTCGCTTTGCGTTGGAACTTAAGCTGCGCGCAAGCCTTTCTCCGCCGATGGCATCGAAAACCAGTACCAAAAATAGCTAAAGAAGAAAGTCGCGCAGGTGTTCATGAGCCGCATCTTAACAGGCGAATGTGCGCCTGCACAAATCGGATAAAGTCGTTTATTGTCGGTGGTTTTGAGGCATTTTTGCTCGGAACCCCGCGCCAATGCTAGGGTTTTTAGTCGTCAGGCAGCCTGTTGTGCGGGGGGCGTGGAAAACGTCGGCGCAGGCTCGCGCTGCAGCAGCGTCACCAACGAAGCGACCTTGCGACGCATCTCGCGCCGGTCAACGATCATGTCGATGGCGCCCTTCTCCAGCAAAAACTCCGCGCGCTGAAAGCCGTCGGGCAGCGTTTCGCGCACTGTCTGCTCGATCACGCGCGGACCAGCAAAACCAATCAATGCGCCTGGCTCGGCGATCACCACATCACCCAACATCGCAAAGCTCGCCGAGACGCCGCCCATCGTGGGGTCAGTCAGCACAGAGATGAACGGCAGACGCGCCTGCGAAAGTGAATGCAACGCCGCCGTGGTTTTGGCCATTTGCATCAGCGAGAGCAAGCCTTCTTGCATGCGCGCACCGCCCGTTGCCGTGAAGCAAACGAATGGCAATTTTTCGTCGCAGGAGGCTTCGACGCCGCGGGCAAAGCGTTCACCGACGACCGAGCCCATCGAGCCGCCGAGGAAGTTGAATTCAAAGCACGTCGCCGTCAGGGGCACAGACTCGACGGTGCCTTGCATGACAACCAAAGCATCGGTTTCGCCGGTAGCCTTCTCAGCATCCTCTAGGCGATCCACGTACTTCTTGCTGTCTTTGAACTTGAGGCTGTCAATCGGGAGAATCTCGGAGCCGATTTCCGAACGACCATCCGGATCAAAGAACAAATCAAGCCGCATGCGCGCTGAAATGCGATTGTGGTGCCCACACTTCGGGCAGACGTGCATGTTGTTTTCAAGGTCCGTGAAGTAGAGCGTTGCCTGACACGCTGGGCATTTGCTCCACAAGCCCTCTGGTACGGCTTTCTTTGAGGGATTTGCGCCGCTCTTGATCTTCGGCGGTAGTAGTTTTCTGAACCAAGACATATTGACCCCCTGCTTGCAAAGAACGCTATGGCGCGTCCATTGCGTGGCGAATTTCTGCGACCAGTTTACCCACACGCGCGGCAACATTGCTCGCGTCAGACGCTTCAAACTCTTGCACGATGCGAGAGCCGATGACGACTGCGTCTGCCGTGGCCCCAACGGCCTTGGCCGTTGCCCCATCGCGGATGCCGAAACCGACGCCAACTGGAATCTTAACGTGCTGCTTGATCTCGGCGATCTTCCGCGCGACTTCGTCAGTATCGATATGGCCTGCACCGGTTACGCCCTTTAGCGACACGTAGTACACATAGCCTCGCGCGCACTTGGCGACGAGCTTTATGCGCTCCGTGGTCGATGTCGGGCTGAGCAAGTAAATGGTCGCCAAGCCCTTCGCATCCATCGCCGCAAGCAGACGTTCGCTCTCTTCGGGCGGGTAATCCACAACCAATACGCCATCGACACCAACCGTTTGCGCCGCTTCGGCGAAGGCATCAAGCCCCATGCGCTCAATCGGATTGGCATAGCCCATCAGCACGATGGGTGTGGTTTGGTTTTCAGCGCGGAATTGGCGCACGCACGCCAACACATCGCGCAGCCCAACACCGTGATTGAGTGCGCGCTCGGATGCGCGTTGAATCACCGGCCCATCGGCCATCGGATCAGAAAACGGCACACCGAGTTCGATGATATCCACGCCTGCCTGCACCAGCGCACGCATGATTGGCAGTGCGGATGCAAGATTCGGGTCGCCGACGGTGACAAAGGGAATCAGCGCACGACGCCCCTCTTGCGCAAGGCGCACAAATGTTTGATCGATTCGGCTCATGAGAGGTACTAGCGCTTACTGAATTGCGGATCGCACGATGGTCGGCAGTAGAACTGCAAGCCGCTGCGCTCGGCCACGGTGGCCATATCCTTGTCGCCACGACCCGAGAGATTGACCAACAAGACTTTGTCTTTGGACATGGCCGGCGCCATCTTGATGGCTTGCGCCACAGCATGGCTCGATTCGAGCGCGGGAATGATGCCCTCAGTGCGGCACAAACGATGGAACGCCGCGAGTGCTTCGTCGTCAGTCACCGCGACATATTCAGCGCGCCCAGAATCCTTGAGCCAAGCATGCTCAGGGCCAACGCCGGGGTAATCCAACCCGGCAGAGACCGAATGGGTATCGACAATCTGACCGTTTTCGTCTTGCAGCAAATACGTGCGATTACCGTGCAAAACGCCGGGCACGCCCGCGCTGAGTGATGCCGCGTGGCGACCCGTGGCAACGCCCTCACCACCCGCTTCGCAGCCAATAAGGCGCACACCCGCATACGGGATGTAGTCGTAGAAGATGCCCATAGCGTTCGAACCACCACCGACACAAGCGAGCACCGCGTCGGGCTGACGACCGATGAGTTCGGGCATTTGCGTGAGGCACTCTTTGCCCACCACCGAATTGAAGTCGCGCACCAACATCGGGTACGGGTGCGGGCCTGCCACCGTGCCGATGATGTAGAAGGTCGTCTGCACATTGGTGACCCAATCGCGCATGGCT
>JAJTHU010000329.1 GCA_021300055.1 Nitrosomonadaceae bacterium
AGACGGCAGCCTCCCGGATCAACGCCCGCTATCTGCCCGACATTCGGATTCCTGAAGCGGTCGCACTGACCGCCAACTTTGAGACAGCGCTTAAGGGTGCAGACCTCGCATTGGTCGTCACTGCCACAGCTGGGCTCGCGGACATTGTGACGCGCATTGTTCACACCACGTCGGCTACCGCTACCGGGTCACAGCAAGGCGATGGCAACGCGGTGCCGATTGTGTGGGCCTGCAAAGGTTTTGACCGTCAGAGCGGAAGACTGCCGCATGAGACCGTTGCACAACAAGTTGGCGCAGGGGTTCGCTACGGCGTGCTCTCTGGCCCGAGCTTCGCTGATGAAGTCGCGCGCGGCTTACCGTGTGCACTCACACTGGCGGCAAACGACTTCACCTTTGCCAAGTCACTAGCGGCCGAACTCAACGGCCAACCACTGCGCGTGTATTCCTCTGCTGACCTCATCGGCGTTGAGTTGGGCGGCGCGTTAAAAAATGTCATGGCCATCGCCGCTGGGATGTGCGACGGTATGCAGCTTGGTATGAATGCACGCGCCGCACTGATTACCCGCGGCCTTGCCGAAATGGTGCGCCTTGGCGTCGCAATGGGCGGTAAGCCGGAAACGTTTATGGGCCTCACTGGTGTGGGTGACTTGATTCTCACCGCAACGGGGAACCTATCGCGCAATCGCAAGGTCGGTATGCTGCTCGCTAAGGGCTTGGGTCTGCCACAAATCCTCGCGGAACTTGGCCACGTCGCGGAAGGCGTCAATTCCGCCGCAACCGCCCTGCAACTCGCGCAGCAATACGCCGTACCAATGCCAATTACAGAAGCGGTCAACGCCGTTTTGTTCCACAATGCCGATCCACGCGATGCAGTCAAGGGATTGCTCGCGCGCGAAGCCCGCACTGAGTAATCCGCGGCGCGCGCCTAAACATCAACTCAGGCGCTACCTGCGTCGAAGACAACCAACAACACAACCAACCTTTATCAATCTCTCGCGCACCATGCCGACTAAATCCAGCCCCGGACGTAAACCTGCTTCTGGCAAATCCGCCTCTCGCAAACCGACGACCAAGAAAGCCGCCGTCAAAAAGATTGAGGAGGCCGCAACCAAGGTGGGCGGCATCACCGCTGCACAAAAAGCAGAGGTCTTGATTGAAGCATTGCCCTACATTCAGCGATTCTGGGATCGCAACATCGTGGTCAAGTACGGCGGCAATGCGATGACTGACATCGCGCTGCAGGAGGACTTTGCCGAGGACATTACGCTGCTCAAGCTCATCGGCATGAACCCAGTGGTGGTGCACGGTGGCGGACCACAGATTAATTCGTTGCTGGAAAAAATCGGCAAGCAGGGTCAATTCGTTCAGGGCATGCGCGTGACCGACGACGAGACGCTCGACGTGGTCGAGATGGTGCTGGGTGGTCTCGTTAATCAAGAGATCGTCACGCTGATTAATAAAGCAGGTGGTCGCGCGGTTGGTCTCACCGGAAAAGACGGTAATTTCATTCACGCGCGCAAAATGACTATTGCCTCGGCTGAGGACAAACGCAAGAAGATCGACATCGGGCTCGTAGGCGAAGTGGTCCGGATCGACACTGCCATCATTGACTTGCTCGACACAGAAGACTTCATTCCTGTCATCGCCCCGTTGGGTGTCGACGAAGATGGCACAGCCTACAACATCAACGCCGACGTGGTGGCCGGCAAAATCGCGGTCGCTTTGCAGGCCGAGAAGCTGGTGATTCTCACCAACACCAAGGGCGTACTCGACAAGCAAGGCAACGTGTTGACTGGACTTACTCCAGCGAAGATTCACGAGCTGGTTAAAGACGGCACCATCTCAGGCGGCATGATCCCAAAGATCGACTTCGCACTCGACGCGGTTAAGAACGGCGTGAAGACTGCACACATCATCGATGGGCGCGTACCGCATGCGTTGCTGCTTGAAGTGCTAACCAGTGAGGGCGTGGGCACCTTGATCCGCGGCGCGAGCGCCAATCGTCGCAGCTAGGCAACTGCCGTATTGACCTAACAGCTAGTCGTGACGAACGCCGACGATGCTGGTCACCACGCGTGCGATCAGCAATGCGAATGCCGACCGCGCGCGCTGCCACAAGCCGCGACGACGCCATTGCTCCGGCAAACAACGTGTTGCGTTTCGCGCGATTTCCTCTTCAACCGAAGCGCGCAGAGTGATTGCAAAGTCACGGTCGCCGCAGAAAATATTGGCCTCGCGGTTGAGGAGCAAGCTAAACGGATCAAGGTTCGACGAACCGACCGTCGCCCAATTCTCATCGACCACTGCCACCTTGCCGTGCAGCATGGCCGGCTGATATTCATAGATGGCAATATTGGCGTCTAGCAACTCATCGTAGAGGGAGTGCGTCGCCATTTGCATCAGGGCGTGGTCGGCCGCACCTTGCAAAAGCAGTGTTACTTGCACCCCGCGCTTCGCCGCCGCCCTCAATGCGCGACGCAACCTCGCACCGGGCAAGAAGTATGGGCTAGCGATCAGAATCGTTTGGCGCGCTGCGACGATTGCCCGCAAGTAGGCGCGCTCAATGTCGCGACGATGCAACAAGTTGTCACGAACCAAAAAAGCAAGACGATACTGCCCTACCGACTCGGATGTGAGTGTCGGCGGCGGGATTAGTGGTTTCGTGCCCCTCAGTGCGAAAAGACTCGCGGTGCGCCATAGCCGCTGCACATGCGGATAGATATCAGCCAACACCGGACCGCGCACCTCCACTGCATAGTCGTAGCGCGGCGAGGCAGGATCAGTGGTCGATGCGTTCTCATTAAAGTCGTCAATTATATTAATGCCACCGACGAATCCGACCTCTCCATCGATCAGCACAAGTTTTCGGTGAAGACGTCGAACGCGGTGCCTACGCAATACGAATAATCCGCGTTCCGGGCGATAGAACAGCAGCGCGACTCCCGCGCCGCGCATTCGTGACTGCCATTGCTGCGGCATCTGCCGCGAACCAAATCCATCGATAAGTAAGCAAACGTGAACGCCGCGTTGCGCAGCGCGCATCAGTGCATCGGCGACGATAACCCCTGAGGTATCGTGCTCAAAGATGTATGTCTCCAGCCGTACCTCAACCTGTGCAGCATCAATCGCGGCGACCAAGCGCGGAAAAAACGTCGCCCCATTCTTGAGCAACGTGATTTGATTTCCTGCGCAAAACCTCATATGCGCTCCAAGGTTACCGCCAACCCTACATGATCTGAGAGCCGTCGCCAACGCGCACCCGCGCTGCGATCATGCAATCTCTCCGCTTGCGTTACCTTGAGGCCGCGCACGTAAATCCTGTCAAGTGACAAAACAGGCAAAAGCGAAGGGAAAGTCCGCGCCGGGGCTCCGTGAGCGAGCTCAAACGCCTCTTGCAAGCCGAGTGCATCGCGCAGCCGAGCGCTTAACCCGCTGTGTCGCGCTCGCCAATCGTTGAAGTCCCCCGCGATGAGCAGCGGCGTGTCAGGTGTGGCGCTCTCGGCAAGGAGTTCAATCAACTGCTCAATCTGTTGCATACGACTACGGTGAAACAAGCCTAAATGTACGCACACGCAGGTCAACGGTTGATCCCATCCCGGAACCTCCACCCATGCTAGGAGGTGGCCTCGATTCTCGAATCGATGATGGGATACGTCGTGATTACGCCACTCCGCAATCGGAAAGGCAGACAAAATGGCATTGCCGTGGTGGCCGTGCCGATGGGCGGCATTCAGACCGTAAACGATCTCCGTGTAGCGTCCTTCGGCGATGTGCTCGTGCTGTGGCGAGTCAGGCCAATCAACAAATCGTCGCGCGCGTAGCGCATGTGCGCCTTGAACCTCTTGCAGGAACACGAGGTCGGCATCGACATGATGCAAACGCTCGCGCAGTTCGTGGATGACTAAACGCCGGTTGAGCGGCGAGAGCCCCTTGTGGATGTTGTACGTCGCGACAGTCAGTGAAGTCTGCACGCTGCTACCTCATCAACGTTCGCGTGCAGCAAGCGACAAGATCGCCTCTCGATTCGACCACGAGAAGCACAATGGGGCCGCTTTTTCGATTGGCAGCCACACAGCCTGCAAATGCTCGCGCGGATTCAAGCGAACGGCAACACGCGCGCGCACGTTCAGTCCAAAGACATGCTCGACGTTGTGTGTGACCCCAGGCGCGTACCGATGTCGCCAGATTGCGTAGATCTCGTACTCGTTTCGAATCTGCCAATCGTGCAGCGAGAAAGCCCCAGCGTCGATGCCGGTTTCCTCACCAACTTCGCGCGCCGCCGTCTGCGCGAGTGTCTCGCCCTCGTCTTGGCTTCCCGTGACGCTTTGCCAATATCCGGGGTGATCAGCTCGCTCAATGAGGAGCACTTCACGTGCATCGTTGTAGATGACGATGAGGGTTGATCGCGGAATCTTGAAGGGCTTTTGAGTTGTTTGCGCTGGGGCATTCATTTCACAGGCTTTGTGACAGGTTAGGCGCGTGCGGGCTGCTAGAGTTTGGACTTTGGTAAGGGCTGTCGGCGCGTTTGCGCCGTGAGTTTTCAAGTGACACAACTTCATTCTACGAGTTCAGCACCCTCGCACGCGGCAAATAGCGTCGCTAACCCGCAATACGCGCTTGGCGCGGCGTGGGGCGTATTCGCCATCTCGATCTGGGTGGGCTGGATTCTGCTGACCCGCTACGGTGTCACGACGTCGCTCTCGCCGTACGACATCACCGCGCTGCGGTTTGCCTGCGCCGGGTTGCTGTTGGCGCCCATCGTGTTTCGCCGCGGTTGGGGACTCGACAAGATCGGCCTGCGCACGTGGCTCATCATCTGCGCCGGTGCCGGTGTGCCATATGTTTTGATCGCCTCCGGCGGCTTGCAGTTTGCCCCCTCGGCACACGCAGGTGCCCTTATCCCCGGCACCATGCCACTTTGGGCGGCAGTGCTCGCAATGCTGTTCTTACACGAAAAAATTGAGCCCTCTCGACGGGTTGGACTCGTGATGATTCCGGTCGGCATCGTTATCTTTGTCGGCGCGGGACTCACGCAATTCGAAACCGGTCATTGGCGAGGCCACTTGCTGTTCTTGCTCGCGGCGATGTGCTGGGCCAGTTTCACGGTGGCGATGCGGCGGGCGAGCACACAAGGCTTCACAGCATTACACGCGGCAGCGGTGGTTTCCGTGGTGTCAGCGCTCTGGTACTTGCCGGTGTATTGGTTGCTGCTGCCGCATCGCATCGCTGAAGCGCCCATCAGCGTCATCGTCATTCAAACGATCTATCAAGGCGTGTTTGTTTCGATCATCTCGCTCTTTGCTTACGCACGCGCAGTATCGATCTTGGGCGCTTCACTAGGCTCTAGTTTTGCCTCGCTCGTGCCGGTGCTGGCGATGCTAGCCGCAATACCGCTTCTCGGCGAAATGCCAAGACCCGTCGATTACCTTGGCATTGCTGCTGTTACGGTGGGCGTGTTTTTGTCGAGTGGGGCATATCAGGCGATCTTTAAACGCCAAGCCAAGTAGTAAGAGTCTCGCCAACAGCGTGGCGGTAACCGGAAGCCGATGGATTACTTTGGCGTGCTCATGCGCGCCACGATATCAGACTGACCCGAAAACCACGCATGCGGCATATGCGCTGTCGAGTGTTGCGCCGCGACGTTGCCATGACGGTCGATCCCAATAAAGCCCACATCAGCATCAAAGTCGCGCGTCATCTGTGCAAGCACGGCGGCAACGCTCGCGTCTAGCGATTTGCCATCGGCAACACCTTGCGAAATGGCGCGGCAGGAGAGTGAGCGAATCACATACTCGCCCGTTCCCGTCGCAGACGAGGCCGCAAACGCATCGGCGAACGTACCGGCACCGGGTAGCGGCGTGTCACCAACACGCCCGGGCAACTTGAGTGTGACACCGGCCGTCGATGTAGCGGCACACAACACGCCGTTTGCATCCAGCGCTACAGCACCGATGGTGCCGCCAGCATATTCGGGATGCTTGCGCAGAAATGCGCGAATCTTCATGGAGCCTTTTGCATCACGCCCCACACCAATATCGAGCGTCTCGCGTTTGCTGCGCCAATCTTCGAGCCGCGCGGGCGTGATCGGATCATGATCGGCGTGACCCATCACGCGCGCAAAACGCAGGGCGCCTTCTCCCGTGAGCATGACGTGGTCAGTCTCTTCCATTACCTGACGCGCAACGAGAATCGGATTCTTCACGCGCTTGAGCGCAGATACGGCACCAACCTGTGCCGCGTTTGCCACCATCACGCAAGCGTCGAATTCGACTTCGCCATCGTAGTTCAACACAGCGCCAGTGCCCGCGTTAAAGATGGGGTTGTCTTCCAAGATGACCGCCGCAGCGCACGCCGCATCCAGCGCAGAACCACCAGCCTCGAGGATCTTGCGGCCAGCCGCAACGGCTGCCGTCGTGCCGGCGATAGCGTCAGCATCCGAGCCTGGTCTCCAGGATCCGGCTCCACCATGTACGACGAGTGCGATGGTCATTGCGGCATCTGCACATTGCGTAACTTGATGTGCAATTCGCGCAACTGCTTTTCCGTGACGGGCGACGGTGTCTCCACGAGCAAGTCTTGTCCGCGC
>JAJTHU010000257.1 GCA_021300055.1 Nitrosomonadaceae bacterium
CAGTGCCGTGGCGGCGCCCTGGCAGCGTGACGTCGATCGCCTCGGCCGCTAGCTTCACCGCGAGCTCAGCATCAAGGATGCGGCGCTTGGCAGCGTTGATGAGGTCTTCGACCTGCGTCTTGACGACGTTGATCGCCGCGCCCGCAGTTTTCTTTTCTTCAGGCGGAAGCTTGCCCAGCGCTTTGAGCTGCTCGGTCAGCGAACCGGTCTTACCCAAGAAGCGCGCCTTGGTTTGCTCGAGTTCGGGGATGGACTGCACTGCTGTGAGCGCCGCAGTCGCGTCAGCAAGAATTTGATCCAATGTCATGAGAGACCTTATGGAAACTGACTCAGGGCCGGTTGGGGTAGATGAACTTCGCCGAAGGGTTTGCCGGTGAATCCTCAGGCACAAAACAAAAGGCCCGCTGTTGCGGGCCTTTTGCGTTTTTAACTTACACGACTACGCAGCAAGCCCAGCTTTGGCTTGTTCGATAAATCGTGCAAATGCCGGTTTGTCCATAACGGCCAAATCGGCGAGTACTTTGCGATCAACTTCCACGGCGGCTTTCTTCAGGCCGTTCATGAATGCCGAGTAGGTCATGCCGCCTTCACGCACTGCTGCGTTGATACGCGCAATCCACAACGAGCGGAAAACGCGCTTCTTGTTGCGGCGGTCACGATAGGCATACTGACCTGCCTTCATCACCGCTTCTTTAGCGATGCGATAGGCTGAGGAACGGCGGCCGCGGTAGCCCTTGGCCTGCTCTAGAACTTTCTTGTGCCGCGCGCGGGCGGTTACACCACGTTTAACTCTTGGCATGGTCGCCTCCCTTAAGCGTACGGCAGCATGTCGCGGACATGGCCCATATTGGTTGAATGGATCTCGGCCGTACCACGCAACTGACGCTTGGACTTGGTGGTTTTCTTGGTGAGGATGTGGCGCTTGAACGCCTGCGAGCGCTTGATTGAGCCTGACGCGCGCGCTTTAAAGCGCTTGGCGGCTCCGCTCTTCGTTTTCATCTTGGGCATAACTTTTCCTTCAACGGCACGTGCTTGTAAGCAGCCGTTTGAGACAGTTACCGCAGCAGGTGGTGGAACCTCTCCACACTTGTAACCTGAAGTCGGCTTGTATTGCATCTTTGTGCTGCCGGAGTGATGCGCTCCTTGTGACAAAACCTTAGTGCTTCTTCTTTGGACCGACCATCATCACCATCTGACGGCCTTCCATTTTTGGAAACTGTTCTACTTGCCCCAGTTCCACTAAATCCGCTTCGACGCGCTTGAGTAGGGCCAGACCCAACTCTTGGTGCGCCATTTCTCGACCACGAAACCGCAACGTGATCTTGGTTTTATCGCCTTCCTCCAGAAACCGCTTCAGGTTGCGAACTTTGATATTGTAGTCGCCGTCATCCGTACCCGGTCGAAACTTCACTTCCTTCACCTGAATTTGCTTCTGCTTCAGTTTGGCTTCGTGGGCCTTTTTGGCCTCGCGATACTTGAACTTGCCGTAGTCCATGATGCGGCACACCGGCGGTTTCGCCGTAGGCGCAATTTCGACCAAATCAAGTTCGGCAGTCTCGGCGCGCTGTTGTGCGTCGCCCAAACTGACAATGCCAAGTTGCTCGCCCTCAGGGCCAAGCAATCGAACCTCGGAAACACCTCTGATTTCTCCGTTGATTCGAACTTCTTTTTCGGTAGCGATAGAACTCTCCCAAACGTTAACGACAATCTCGGGTGGCCTAGGTAAGCCGCCTCAAGGGCATAAATAAAGTGGCTCGTCGCTATCTAAGCCGCACTTGCGGCGACAGAAACGACAAACCGCGCAAAGACCCTCGCCTCGGCTAACCCTTAGCCGAAACCTCAGCCTTTACGCGAGAAACAAACTCTGGAACGGACATCGGCGGTAGATTTTCACCGCCTCCTTTGCCGTCCCGGACCCGTGCGGTCACGGTTTTAGCCAGCATTTCCTTATCGCCCAAAACCAGCAGGTAAGGTACTTTTTGCACGCTATGTTCCCGAATTTTATAGGAAATTTTCTCATTCCGCAAATCTGACTCGACCCGGATTCCGGCCTCTTTGAGGGCGCGGAAGACCTCCAAAACGTACTCGGACTGGTGTTCGGTCACGTTCATGGCCACCACTTGGACCGGGGCGAGCCACAGCGGGAAGGCGCCAGCGTGATTTTCGATCAGGATGCCGATAAAGCGCTCCAAAGACCCCACAATCGCCCGGTGCAGCATCACCGGGGCAACGCGGTTGGACTGGGCGTCAACGTATTCCGCTCCCAACCTGACCGGCATATTGAAGTCGACCTGCATGGTGCCGCACTGCCAAACCCGCCCAAGGGCATCTTTCAGGGAATACTCGATTTTCGGGCCGTAGAAGGCACCCTCACCCTTCAACTCCTCCCAAGGCACGCCACAGGCGTTGAGGGAGTCTGCAAGCGCCTTTTCAGCCTTATCCCAGACTTCGTCCGAGCCGACACGCTTTTCGGGGCGTGTCGACAACCGGTAGATGATCTCCGTGAAGCCGAAGTCAGCGTAGACCTTTTGTAGCAATTTGGTGAAGTCGAGGCACTCCTGCTGGATCTGGTCCTCGGTACAGAAAATGTGACCATCGTCCTGCACAAAGCCGCGCACGCGCATGATGCCGTGCAGAGCACCTGAGGCCTCGTTACGGTGACACGAGCCAAATTCACCGTAACGGAGCGGTAGATCGCGGTACGAACGCAGCCCCGTGTTGAAAACCTGAACGTGGCCTGGGCAGTTCATCGGCTTGACGGCGTAATCGCGCTTTTCAGAGTGCGTCGTGAACATGTTGTCCGCGTAGTTTTGCCAGTGTCCTGAACGCTCCCACAGCGAGCGATCCAGAATTTGCGGGCAGCGGATTTCTTGGTAACCGTTGTCTTGGTAGACCTTACGCATGTACTGCTCGACTTTCTGCCACACGGTCCAACCTTTGGGGTGCCAGAACACCAAGCCGGGGGCTTCTTCTTGCATGTGGAACAAATCGAGCTGACGACCCAGCTTGCGGTGGTCGCGTTTCTCGGCTTCTTCCAGCATATGGAGATATTGCTCTTGGTCCTCTTTCTTGGTCCAAGCCGTTCCATAGACACGCTGGAGCATCTCGTTTTTCGAGTCGCCACGCCAGTAAGCGCCGGCGACTTTCATTACCTTGAATACCTTTAGCTTGCCGGTTGAGGGCACGTGCGGCCCGCGGCACAAATCCGTGAACGCACCTTCGGTGTAAAGCGAGACGTCTTCGCCCTGCGGAATGCTCTCGATGATTTCAGCCTTGTACGCTTCGCCAATGCCCTTGAAGTACGCCACCGCTTCGTCACGAGGTAGCACTGTGCGCGTGACTTTCTCGTCTTTCTTGGCGAGCTCGGCCATTTTTTTCTCGATGGCGGCGAGGTCTTCAGGCGTAAACGGGCGCTTGTAGGAGAAGTCGTAGTAGAAGCCGTTCTCGATCACCGGTCCGATGGTTACCTGCGCATCCGGGAACAGTTCCTTCACCGCATAAGCGAGCAAATGCGCCGTCGAATGGCGGATCACCTCAAGGCCCTCTGGGTCGCGATCGGTCACGATCGCCAGCTGCGCATCGCGATCAATGACGTAGCTGGTGTCGACCAGCTTGCCATCGACTTTCCCAGCAAGCGCCGCCTTGCCCAAACTCACGGCGATCGAGCTCGCAACCTCGGCAACCGAGATAGGGCCTGGAAACTGTCGAACTGACTTATCGGGGAGTGTGATCGAAACCATGTAAATCTCCGGAATCAAAAAACAAAAAGCGCGAACCGTGGTCCGCGCTTTTTGAGGTAAACCAATGAACGAAACGACACAGCACCGCGCGGCTAGCGAGAAACTCCTTGCAGCGTAGTTAGCGGTGTCATAACCATGATGAAAATATGGGTTTCAGTTCAGAAATTGGTAGGCGCGATTGGACTCGAACCAACGACCCCCACCATGTCAAGGTGGTGCTCTAACCAGCTGAGCTACGCGCCTGTCGTTGCACTACGAGCTCGACATTTTAACGCAAATGGAGAGTAAGTCGCAACGCGCGACGCGGCAAGGCACTGACTCGCTAATTGATGCGCTCTGCGCGACCACGCTCGATGCGTACCCGATCACCAATGCGTACAGCGGGTTCTGTATCAACTTTGACAGTCTGATAGGTACCATCCTCGAGCTTGACGCGAACCTCATAGTGGGCCACGGTTTTGCCACTCTTCTCCACTTGGTTGCCAATCAGCCCGCCCGCCACTGCTCCCGCGACGGTTGCCACATCACGACCTCGGCCGTTACCCATTTGTCGACCGATCGCACCGCCCACAACGCCGCCAATGACTGCGCCCACACCACTACCCTGACCTGGCTCGGAGACCTTGTTGACGGAGTCAACCGTGCCGCAGTTAGCGCAGAGCGTCGGGGGCTCCGCCTTGGTGCTGAGAACGTTGCCGGTCTGAGCCGCGTTGGTTGCGACGACCACGCCATTGTTGGGCGCATCTGAAAGGCTTGACACGGTGTTCGAAACAGTACGGCCGTTGTTCGGTGCGCTGTTCGTCGCCACCGTGCGCTCACGTCCACTGCTTGGTTGATCGTTACGAACTTCATATCGGGGCACGGGGGCCACTGCGGGTGTGGCGGCAGGTGCGTTGACCGACGCAGCTGCGTCGGCTGGCGTTGGCTTCAGTGTGGCTGGTGCAATGGGGCCGGTAGGCGCGACGGCGGTGTGCATCTTGGGCTCGCGTCCTGTCGGCGCTTGAAGAGTTTTCGTCGGTTCGTTGACGATCGGTGCGACGTCCGCATTGGTTCCAATCGGTGCGATTGCCGCGCCTGCGACGGTCGGCAGTACGCCGGGCGTGGCGGGGCGGTTGTCTGAGTGGGCGCTAGGAATCACCCCGGTGAGCACACCGATACCGACAAATGCGAGCAGCGTCACCGCACCTGCGGCAACGACAATCATTGGATGTGTGCGCACCGACCCGCTCTGACCCCAGGTTCGCGCGTTGAGCACTTCGCGTGAGGCGTCTTCAAATCCTGGCATGTCGTACTCCTGTTTGAGCACACTTAATGATTGGCAGTGTACTTTCTCGCTCAAAAAACGCAGCCGCACCTAAATGCGTTGACCTCCCCCGTGGCACCACCGCACGTGTCCGGGCGCGAACAGGTCACGGGCATCCCGCATAATTCATCAAGCTCATCCAACGCACACTATCACCCTCGGCCCAATATGGCAGGCACTAGCCTTCTCGTTCTAATCGACGACATCGCCTCAGTACTCGACGATGTCGCCGCGATGACCAAAGTAGCCGCGCGCAAGACAGCCGGCGTGCTCGGCGATGACCTCGCGCTGAACGCGCAGCAGGTCACCGGTGTACAAGCCGACCGCGAGTTGCCCGTTGTCTGGGCAGTCGCAAAAGGCTCAATCTGGAACAAAGCGGTGTTAGTTCCCGCCGCCTTGCTCATCAGCGTATTCGCACCCTTTGCCGTTACACCGCTGCTCATGCTCGGTGGCGCGTTTTTGTGTTTTGAAGGAGCCGAGAAAGTCATCCATCGACTATTCCACCGTGACGAAGTGCTCGAAGAGCGCGCACAACACCGCAACGCACTTGCCGATCCAGCGGTCGATCCGGTTGAGGTCGAGCGCGACAAAATCCGCGGCGCCATCCGCACGGACTTTATTCTTTCGGCAGAGATCATCGTCATCACACTTGGCACACTGACCGCCGCATCGCTTGGCATGAAGATCGCTGTACTGTGTGTCGTCGCGGTCGCAATGACCGTTGGTGTGTACGGCTTGGTGGCTGGCATCGTGAAGCTCGACGACCTTGGTCTCGCTTTGCAACGCCATTCTGGTTTGCGTGCCAGCGTGGGCGACTTAATCCTGCGCCTCGCCCCCAAGCTGATGAAGTTTCTTTCGGTCGCCGGCACCCTAGCGATGTTCTTGGTCGGCGGCAGCATCCTCGTACATGGCTTGCCGAGCGTGCATCACATGATTGGCGGCATCGCACTACTCTCTGGTGGTATCCCACACGTCGGACTCGTGCTCGACGCTGTGTTGCCAACGGTGTTAGACGGCGTCTTCGGATTCATCGTCGGCGCCGCGCTCGCCAGCATCCTCATGGCATTCAACTGGGCGCGTAGGCGCATGACCTCTGAACCGGTGGCATCGTGAACACGCAAAGCGCCTCTTATGCCGTGATCGATTACGTTGACTCGCACACGGCCGGCGAGCCGACGCGCGTCATCACGAGTGGTTTCCCGGCGCTTGGCGATGCGCCGCTACCAGACAGGGTAAATCTGCTTCGCACGCAGCACGACCAATACCGGCGTGCCGTTTGCACTGAGCCGCGCGCTGCGGAGATTGTCGTCGGGGCGCTGTTGCTACCGCCAACCACTCCTGGCTCCGTCGCG
Organism: Nitrosomonadaceae bacterium; assembly: GCA_021300055.1. Taxonomy (GTDB): domain Bacteria; phylum Pseudomonadota; class Gammaproteobacteria; order Burkholderiales; family Usitatibacteraceae; genus UKL13-2. Next base: position 6,396 of record JAJTHU010000257.1, read on the forward strand.
TCGGTTGTGTTCTTCAACAACGTCGGTTACCTCGGCATGTGTGGACACGGCGCAATCGGCGTCATTTCCACACTGCAATTTCTCGGACGAATCGCTCCGGGTACTCACGCCTTGGACACTCCCGTTGGGACCGTGACATGTACGTTGCTCGATAGCGGTGAGGTCGAAATCGAGAACGTTCCAGCGTATCGTCACCGTGCTACTGTGCGATTAGAAGTCCCGGGGTATGGCCCAGTGGTTGGCGATATCGCGTGGGGTGGCAACTGGTTTTTTCTTGTTGATGTTGGGGGGCAGGACATCAATCGAGCGCGCATCCCTGAGCTTACTCGCTTCGCACAAGCCATCCGTACAAGCCTCAACACCAACAGGGTCACCGGCGCGGATGGCGCGGAGATCGATCACATCGAGTTGTTCGGTGCACCGAGCGGCGCCGACACCAACAGCCGTAACTTCGTGTTGTGTCCCGGCGCTGAATACGATCGCTCGCCCTGTGGCACCGGCACCAGCGCCAAACTTGCGTGCCTCGCGGCAGATGGAACCCTCGCGCCTGACCAACCCTGGGTACAAGAGAGCGTGATCGGCAGCCGATTTGTGGGTCGCTACCAACGACGCGGCGACGCCATCATTCCAACCATACGTGGCCGTGCATTCATTTGTGGCGCTGGCAAACTGCTGATTGACGCGAATGACCCGTTTGCTTGGGGCATTCGATGAGTTGCTCACCTCATGTGACGTCCTTGCTTTGAACGACCAACGAACGATTCCCCTCATGACAATTTTTTGGAACGGCGTCCTACCCGCCATCACCACGCCCTTCACGGCTGACGACAAGGTCGACCATGCGTTTTTGCGTCGCCACGTCGGGCAGATGCTCGATGCGGGCTGCACGGGAATCGTTCCTCTGGGCTCGCTGGGCGAGACAGCAACACTTCGCATCGAGGAGAAACGTGCGATTTTGGAAACGGTGGTTGCGGCTGTTGGCACCCGTGGTGGTGTCGTGCCAGGAGTCGCGGCACTCTCGACAGCGGACGCGGTCGCCTTCGCGCAGCTGGCAGCCGAAGTAGGTTGTTCTGGCCTGATGGTCTTGCCACCTTATGTTTACTCGACAGATTGGCGCGAAATGAAGGCCCACGTATCAGCCGTCATCAATGCCACCAACCTGCCGTGCATGCTCTACAACAACCCGATCGCTTACAAAACGGATTTTTTGCCCGAGCAAATCGCGGAACTCGCGGTTGAGCACAGCAACCTAGTTGCGGTCAAGGAATCGAGCGCAGACATTCGTCGTATTGCCGCCATCC
>JAJTHU010000145.1 GCA_021300055.1 Nitrosomonadaceae bacterium
CAGGCCGATGATCACCAGTACGATGGCGATTTCCACCAGCGTAAATCCGGATTGTTGATTTTTCATTGTGATCTCCTTGAAATTGCGTAACGACTGAGGGCGCGATACCGCCTGAGGATTTTTGGTCAAACGACGAGCTTATTGAGGATCCCAATGACCAACCCCAACGACAGCACCGCTACGGCGACGTTGGCAAAGAAGCTTGGGAACTCTTGAACTGTTGTTGGGTTGCTCACGCTGGACTCCTGCAAGGCAGAATGAATACGCGTAGCTCTAAGCAATCAGCGTGCCAAATTGTTAAATAATTGATTTATTTAACTAAATTAGATGTTACTACGTTTGTATAGGTGATTTGCTTAAGTGATTGTCCTGAGAAGAGACATGACTGTCCGGGTTTTCGACACCTCAGCGGCGCCAATTCTGCCCGACGCAGACTCGGTTCTCTCCAACCTGTCGAGCGTGAAGATGTTCTGTTGCCCAGCATGGCACTAGACCATGCCACAATCGGCCCGTTGAATGTCGGCACCCAAACCGTTGCCACCCCTTAACTTCGCGAGCGACCCCGCTTGAACCCTAGTCAAATTTGGCGTGCAGCTTCACATTGGCTCATGACACAGCGCCGCTGGTTGATCATCGCCATGTTGCTGTCGCTGCATCTCTCGCTGATGTCGCTTCCGAACGCCGACTTGTTCTCGCGCGTCTGGCTGCTGGTGCACTTTGGACTCTTCCTGATCTGGCAGCCCTTTGTGTCGGGGCAACGCGAGTTAAACGTTATCGCGGTTGCGATCCTTCTCGGGATCACCCTCGTCATTCTCTACACGCTTGCCGGCTGGATGTTTGGTGCATGGATCGCAATCCTGATCGCCATCATGGGTGGCAAGGTCTTCACACTGCAGGCCGCGCAACGCAATCGCTTCTACCTAGTTGCCGTCTTCTACCTTTTTTCGATTCTCCTGTCTTGGACAGTGCCAGTCGCGCTGCTTGGCGTAAGTGCTTTGCCGTCCGGTATGCGAACGCTCGCAGCCTTTGGTCTACCGCTTGTGATGATCGCAATGGTGTTCTTGCCCTTCCGCGCGGAGGACGAGTCGACGCAACAGGTCTTCGATTTCTTCTACTCGATGTTCGTGTTCCAGCTGGTAGTCGTCATCGTTCTCGGCAGCCTGGCCGCGATGCGCGTTACGGGTAACCAGTATTTCCCGGCAGTGTTTCTAACGGTTCTTTCTTTCGCGGGTGCGTTGCTACTGCTCACCATCCTCTGGGCACCGCGCGGCGGGTTCGGCGGATTGCGCACTTATTTCTCGCGTTACCTGATGTCGGTTGGTATGCCGTTTGAGCTCTGGATGCGGCGCATTGCCGAACTCTCCGAAAGCGAAATGGCACCATCACGCTTCCTCGAATCTGCGATGGAAGAGGTGCGCACACTCCCATGGGTCGTTGGCGCGCATTGGCGCTCAGCGGACGGCGAAGGCGAATTCGGCCACAAGGGCGGCCACACCGCGACATTCAAGTATCACCAGTTGGAAGTAACCTTCCATACGGAGATTGAGCTGTCACCAGCCCTTTACCTTCACGTGCGGCTGCTCGCGCAAGTGATCGCCGAGTTCTACGAGGGCAAACGTCGGGAGCGTGTGTTCCGCCAAAACGCCTACATGCAGGCAGTGCACGAAACCGGCGCTCGCTTAACACACGATATCAAGAACCTCCTGCAGTCGCTCTACGCCATTACCTCTGCGAGTGCCGCTTCGCAGGAGCGAGAACGCGCTCAGAAAAACACGACTTCCGATTCGACGACGTCGCCTAGCGCTTTCGACTCGATGCTGCGTCGCCAGTTGCCGCACCTCACGCAGCGACTCAACGCGACGCTTGAAAAGCTTCGCAATCCCGCCGTCCAGCAAGGCGATATCGTCTATCCGGCGGCAGACTGGTGGCGAGACATTCAGCAGCGCTATGCGGGAACCGGTGTGAGCTTCGTGGCCGCGAACGATCTGACGGGCAATGTGCCGGCCAATGTATTTGAAAGCGTACTCGACAATTGCATTGACAACGCGCGTCGTAAACAAGCTCGCGAACCTGGCATTGCGATCACGGTGGCCCTGCACGCAGGCGACACGCCAAGTCTGACAGTGTCCGACACCGGCTCAGCGATATCGGAGGCAACGGCCACTTCTCTCCTAACTGCGCCAGTCGCGAGCTCGCGGGGAAGCGGTTTGGGCATCGGCCTATATCAGGCGGAGCGCCAAGCGCGCGAGTCTGGATTCCAACTATCGCTCGCGCGCAACGAAAACGGTTGTGTGGAGTTCTCGCTAACGCGGGTCGCGGCGTAGCGCTGATGGTAAGCACGGGGCAACGGCTTGCCCCGCTTAACTACATCTTGGTCACGCGAGTCGCGCCGTTGCCGGAAAGAATACGCACGCGGTCGCCGACTCGGAACTCTTCGTCTTTCTCTTGCGTAATCGCAACGAGCTTTCCGCCTTCCAGTTTGACGGTCACTTCCACGCCACGACGATCATTGTTCGCTTTCTCGATGCCTGCGCCGGCGAGGCCACCGATCACGGCACCAGCAATGGCGCCCGCCGCTTCCGCTTTGTTGCCCCGACCCAGCGTGGAGCCTGCGATGCCACCCAGCGCCGCGCCAGCGAGTACACCCGTACCGCTATCACGTGCGTCGATGGTGACGTCGCGAACCGCCTCGACTACGCCAAGGCGCACATTCATCTCTCCGCGCGCTTGACTACGCGTGTAGCTTCCGCCGCCAAGGCCTGGCGAAGCACACCCTGCGAGCAGGGCGCTACTGACAACCAAAATTCCCAGAATGACGCTTTTCGATTTCATATTTGCTCCTATTCAACCTCCCGCATCAGCGGTCAGTCCCATAACGATTCATCAAATGCTGACTCATAGCGTTGCGCGATTTCATCTCTGGTTGGCGAATGCCCCTGTGGTCCGCGCACTTCAATCTTGATCGAACCCATCGTGTTCGCGAGCCGGGCAGTCTTTTCCCACGACCAACCACGCTCAATGCCGTACAGTAGGCCCGAACGATAGGCATCTCCACATCCTGTCGGATCCACGCGCCGATCTTCTCTAACGCTTGGGACCGCAATCCGTTGACCGTCAGCGTAAACAACAGAACCCTCTGCGCCCTTCGTAACAAAAAAAGCGCGCACCCGCTCAGCAAGCTTTTCGACTGGCTCACCGATCTGGTCTTCCAGAATGCGTGCCTCGTAGTCATTGACCGCAACATAGTCTGCGAGTTCGATGAAGTGCCGGAGCTCATCACCGTTGAAGATCGGCATTGCCTGGCCCGGGTCAAAAATGAACGGGATTTTTGCGTCATGAAACTGCTCGGCATGCTGCAGCATACCGTCGCGCGAGTCTGGTGCCAGGATGCCAATCGTGATGTCTGACGCGTCGCTGACTTTGTTGACGTAGGAGGACGACATCGCGCCAGGATGAAACGCCGTAATCTGGTTTGCATCAAGATCGGTCGTGATGAACGCCTGGGGAACAAACGTGCCCGGAATTTCGCGGATATGCTTGCGCGAAATACCGAGCTGATCAAAGCGCTCGCGGTAGGGGCCGAAATCGTCGCCGACTGTCGCCATGACCATTGGCTCACCACCCAAAAGGCGCAGGTTGTACGCAATGTTGCCCGCAGTGCCACCAAACTCGCGCCGCATGTCCGGCACCAGGAACGACACGTTGAGGATGTGAATTTGGTCCGGGAGGATGTGCGTGCCGAAGCGGCCATGAAAGACCATGATGGTGTCGTAGGCAACTGAACCGCAGATAAGTGCTGGCATGAGGCTCCAGGGGGAAGTGAGGTAATCGTCAGGCTGAGATTATAGCGAGCGAGCACTTGCCAACGCCGTCGTGCCAGCCGCCAAATTAGTGGCTTATGCCCGAGTTTGGCAGTTTGTCGTGAAGTGGCGACGCGGCGGCAGGGTTTACTTGCCAAATGCGCGCTGGTTCAATTGACAGTATTTAACACGTCGGCAAGAGTAAGGGGGTGCAATATGCAGGTGCCGCGTAAGCGCGATGTGGTCTCTCGCAGGCCTCCCTAAGATGTGGTTCGCGACCGTGGCGGTTGGGAAGCCTAGTGCACAAACCTCGGGTCAATTGCAATCACACTGACAAGGGCAAGCTCATCGAAAGGTGAGGACGCAAAGTCACCGGTCTACGAGGGGCAGGGAACTGCACCTACGACAACGACAGCGGGACCACCAGAGAATCGAAAAATGGACTTTTCTCGATTTGCTTTATCGCTACTCGACCCCGCATTTCCGGTCGAAAGCCCTGCCAAGCGCCGATGCACACGAGTCGCAACAGACAGATGCAGTTAGCCCAACCAGTCTTAAGCGCGGGACTTGGATCGAGTTCTATCAAGCAAACGGAAGCCGTCTGCGCGCCAAACTATCTTGGGTCAGCCCGTTGAAGGGCATGTACCTCTTCACAAATCCAGGCGCAAGCGAGGCCCTGTCTATCGCGCCAGAGGCACTGAGTCGGCAATTGGCTTCCGGTGTCGCACGGATCATCGAGGAGTCGTCACTGATTGACCGTGCGGTCGATCGAATGGTGACGTCACTCAGTGGCGCAAACTCCTAGGAGCACGCGATGAATGCAGCCGACGTTCCGGCGACAACTGACCTCATTGCACTCGTTACGCGTCGACGAAGCATACGCACGATTGCGATTCGATACTCGACTCTGGTCTGCATCGCTATGCTCTGCGCGCAAGCGACATCCCAATGTCTTCGGTTTCTACTAGCCAGCTAAGCGACGAAGGTCGGCGATTACCGCGTCGGCAACTTCGACGCCGTGCTCTAGTGAGTTTGTGGCGATCTGAGCGCGTCTTGCGCCCGGGAGGCGTACCTCCTCATCAACCAGCATCGCTGCGACGAGCGCTTCGATGCGCTCAAAGTACGCTGCGCTGCCTGCAAGCGCATTGGGATCAATCACCCAGAAGCATTGCCCCAAGCGGGGTCGATTGCCGGCATCAACAAAAAATGAGTCGGCTTCATAGCCAAATGCGGCACCTGACAGGGCCACACACAGAAGTTCGACGGTGAGCGCGAGCATTGCGCCCTTCACGCCACCAGCCGGTAGCATCATGCCATCGAGAGCCGCTTTGGCATCCGTTGTTGGGTTGCCGTCTTTATCTAGCGCCCAGCCAAGCGGAATGGGTGCGCCTTTCTTCGCCGCGACCATAATCTTGCCGCGCGCTACCTCTGAGAGAGACAGATCAATCATGATGGGCGACGCTTTCGCCCTCGGAAAAACCGCGCCGATTGGATTGGTGCCGAACAGCGGTCGCTTGCCTCCCCACGCTGCCATCGCGCTCGGCGAGTTGCTAAACGCGAGGCCGACCATGCCCGCTGCAGCTACCTTTTCCAGGTGATACGCAGCCATTCCAAAATGGTGGCTGTTGGTCACGCTTGCCACACAGCTGCCAGCTGACTTGGCACGGCTGATCGCTTCTTTGACAGCCATTTCACAGGCGAGATAAGCGAGGCTCTCCCTGGCGTCAATGAGCACAGCCGCGGGCTTCTCACGCAGCACACTGGGCCCCTTCGCGCCGTCAGCTCTGCCGTTGCGGAGATGCGTGCAGTACTGGCCTACCCGCGAAAGTCCGTGCGATGGGAGTCCGCGCGACTCTGCGTAGATAAGCGCTTGCGTAGTTGCTTGCGCGAGCGCTTGGCTAGCGCCCGCGTTTACAAACGCGCGTTCGACTAGTTCTTC
>JAJTHU010000341.1 GCA_021300055.1 Nitrosomonadaceae bacterium
AGCACACCATAAGTCCCGTAGATCAAGCCAACATCTTTGGTTGTCAGACCAAGGCCGCCTTTGGCGACAGGATCAAGGAAAAACGGCGCCACCAGTTTCAGCGCTTGCGCTTCACCGAGCCGAAAGGTCAGCAGGAAGGCCAGGATCAGCCAGATCTCCGGCTTGCTGAAATACGACTTGAACGTCACCAGAAAATCCGCGATCGGACTTTCGGCCGTCTTAACTGCGACGTCCGTTGCAGGCACTGGCAGCACGAAGCGGTGGTATACGAACAGCAAGCCAAACATCAACGCAAGCACCCAGAACACGATCGACCATGCCAGCGCCACGTTGCCAGTCGTTTCAGCAAGTTGACCGGCGAGGTAAACCAACGCGCCCTGCCCGGCGATCATGGCGATGCGATAAAACGTTGACCGCACACCGACGAACGCCGCTTGCTGATGCTGCTTCAGCGCCAGCATGTAAAAGCCATCAGCAGCAATGTCGTGTGTGGCTGAGCTGAACGCCATGAGCCAAAAAACCGCCAGCGTGATCTGGAAAAAACCGGACGTCGGGATGGTGAGCGCCACCATCGCCAGCGATACGCCGATCACGAATTGCAGCGTCGTGGTCCAGTAGCGCTTGGTCTTGAACATATCGACGATGGGCGACCAAAGGGGCTTAATCACCCACGGTAAATACAGCCAACTGGTGTACAGCGCGATGTCGGTGTTCGATACGCCAAGGTTTTTGTACATGATGACCGACAGCGTCATCACCACCACATAAGGAATCCCTTGGCCAAAGTAGAGCGTGGGGATCCAAAACCACGGCGACTTGGCGGGCGCGGCGGTCGCGGAGGAGTTGTTATAGGCTGCAGTGCTTGCGGGTTGCGTCACGAGCGACTCACTCTAAGTTAACGGCAAGCGCCGAGCGCACATCGCCCTTCGCATTGGCCAATAGCTCGCGCGCCTGCGCAACTGATAGGTTGCGTTGAATCGCAACGATTGCGGTCTTAACGTGATGGTCGCACGTCGCCAGCGTTTGCGTTGCGAGCGCCTCGTCGCATCCTGTTGCCAAGACTGTTAGCCGAACCGTGCGACGCAACAACTTCGCATTAGTCGGCTTCACATCGACCATCAAGTTGCGGTAGACCTTGTGCAATCGAACCATCAAGCTACTGGAGAACGTATTGAGCGCAATCTTCTGCGCGGTGCCCGCCTTGAGGCGTGTGCTTCCCGAGATGACCTCCGGGCCGGTATCAAGCGTGATGCCAATCTCAGCGTCCAACATTACAGGTGCGGCTGGATTGTTCGCAATGCCAATCGTCAGCGCGCCGCAACGCCGCGCCTCTTGCAGCGCGGCCAACGCATACGGCGTGCTTCCCGATGCTGCGAGCACAATCACCACGTCTTTAGCCGTCACACCTTTGGTGCGGAGATCGGCGACACCTTGTTCGCGGCTATCCTCGGCGCCCTCAACCGCTTGGTAAACCGCGGGCGGACCGCCCGCCAGTAGCGCGACTGCGCGCTCGACTGGCCACGAAAACGTCGGTAGCAATTCCACGCTATCGAGCAAACCCAGGCGCCCCGAGGTGCCGGCGCCGACATAGATCAAGCGCCCGCCCTCTTCCATGCGCGGCAATGCCGCGTCGACGGCGCGCGCAATGTCAGTCGCTGCTGCATGGACGGCACTGACCGCGTTATGCTGGTCTTCAACGAATGCGCTCACCAATTCAGCTGAACTTAGTTGGTCGAGGTGTTCGTAACGTGGATTGGGCGATTCAGTGCGAAGCATGGGGTTTGATGCGGTGACCGGCAATTGATTAGACGAACCGCATCGATGCAAACAACACGAAACGCGGTATCGAACAGAAAGGGCACAGCGGAAGACTTTAATACCAATAGAATACCAGCCAGACCGTATCTGCGTCGTGGTGCATCATGTGTGTCTGCGCAAATGCTTGCTCTGTTTGGCCTGCCGCCGCTGCCAACATTCGCTGCCACCACCACGCGCCGCTGCCCTACAACTTCCTGTCTTTGCCATGTCGATTCATTGCGCTCCCCTCGCCTCTTCTAGATTGACCCGCGCACTGCGACTCGCTGGCGCAATCATGGTGTCGGCGCTGCTCGCGGCAACTTCGCACGCCCAGCCCGAGGTACGCGGCACATGGATCACGACCACCGCCAACACAGCGGTCGCCACACCTGCTGATACCGCCCGCACCATGAAGCGCCTGCGCGAGATCGGCCTGAATACGGTGTATGTCGAGGTTTGGAAAAATGGCTACACGCAGTACCCGTCACAGGTCCTCAAGCGTACCGTGGGGGTTGATCGCCGACCAGCCTTGATGCCACAGGATCCGAGCGACTCCCCCAGCAAATTGACGACGCCTGGCCGAGATCTGCTCCAAGAAATGCTGATAGAAGCTCATCGCAACGGGCTCATCACCATCGCTTGGTTTGAGTACGGCTTCATGGCGGCACACAAAGATTCGCAAACGCATCTGCGCCGCATGAAACCCGAATGGCTTTCGCGCGATATCAAGGGCAACGAGGTGGCCCCCAACGGATTCGTTTGGATGAATCCGCTGCATCCAGAAGCTCGCCAGTTCCTGCTCGATCTCGTCCTTGAAGCCATCGACCGTTACGATCTCGACGGCATTCAACTCGACGATCGCATCGTATGGCCCTACGTCACCATGGGTTATGACGACTACACGCGGAAGGTCTACGCTGCCGAGCACAATGGCCGCCAGCCACCGAGCGACCATACAGACCCCGCATGGATGCGTTGGCGCGCGGACAAGGTGAATGAATTCGCGCGGCAGTTCGTGCAGGAGGTGCGCGCACGACGGCCGGGATTGCTGGTGTCGCTCTCGCCCGCCGTCTACCCGTGGTCTTGGGAGCACTACCTTCTCGAGTGGCCGAAGTGGGCGGCGTGGAGCGCGCGTGACACCAACACCAACGCACGCAGCCCAGCGGCGAAGCAAGTAACTCGCTGGGACGAATTCATCCCGCAGGTGTACCGATTCAGCTATCCCGCCTTTGAAAAAACCTGGCTTGAACAGCAGGCGGCAATGAAGTCATTAGGCGCAGACAGACAGCGCGACATGCTGGCGGGCATTCGCCTCGTCGGCGAGGGCAAAGACTCCACATGGGATGATTTGCGGCAATCCATGGAGCTAGTACGCCGCACCGGAGGCGGCGGGCACGTACACTGGTTTAGTCGCGGTGTGCTCGACGTCTTCGCCGACCCACTCACTCGTTTCTACGGCGGCTGGGTGACTCACCCGCGCTTTCCGACCAATTGGCGACGCGCATCGACGCCACTGTTCCGCGAAGGCGGCATTGGCTATGGCAACAACAACGCGTGGAGCACGCGCGACATCACACGCGAATCGCACCGCCTCATTGGGTTCGACGGCGAAAAGTGGGAGTACTTTGACGAACAGGTCATCGAACCCAACGCCATCGCTCCACACAAGCTGATCTTCTTTGTCGATTCGCGCTACCGAGAAGTCGAGTTGCTCATCGATCGGCGCGCAGAGATGCGCCGTGAGCGCAGGCGCTAAACATCTCGCGAATGGGTAATCGCTCAATCTCCCTCGACGCCCTGCGCGGCATCGCCATCATCTTGATGGTCTTTTCCAGCCGCATTCCGTTCGGCGTATTGCCTGAATGGATGTACCACGCGCAAGTGCCACCGCCTGCGCATGTTTTCAACCCAGCCATTCCCGGTATCACGTGGGTCGACTTGGTGTTTCCGTTTTTCCTATTCAGCATGGGCGCAGCGATACCGCTCGCGCTGCAAGCACGCCTCGATCGCGGCGATAAGTTTGCAAGCATCGCGTGGTGGATCATCAAGCGTGGCGCGTTGTTACTCTTCTTTGCGATTTACGTTAAACACATCCAGCCGTACGTCATGGCGACGAAGCCGGACTACACGCATTGGCTGCTCGCGCTGTTTGGCTTTGCAATGCTCTTCCCGATGTTGTCGACGCTGCCCGCAGGTTGGACACGCAACCAACGGCGTGTAACGCGCGCTCTCGGTTGGTGCGGCGCATTGCTGGTGCTGATGCTGTTTCGCGCGAAAGACGGCACCGGGTTTTCGGTCACGCGCTCCGACATCATCATTCTGGTGCTGGCCAATGTTGCGGTGAGCGGCTCATTCTTGTGGTTGTGGACGCGCGATCAGCTCGACTGGCGCCTAGGTTTGTTGACTTTTCTGTTAGCACTGCGCTTAACCCAATCGCTCCCCGGTTGGGGGCAATGGACTTGGAATCTCGTGCCGAAGGAATGGGCGTGGATCGGCACCGTTTACTTTCAGCAATATCTATTCATCATCGTACCCGGCACCATCGTGGGAGACCTGCTCCTGCGCTACCAACGTAGCGCGCGGCAAGCAGCTGTTGGCGCGGCAACGGGTGCGCAGCATATTGCAGCTTGGATTGGTCTGGCGCTTTGCGTGCTGATGCTGGTTGGCATGCTATCGCGCATGGTTGTTGAAGCGTCCATCGCGGCGGCAGCGTTATGCGCGCTCGGTTGGTGGCAGCTGGGGGGGCTGCGGGTAGCCAAACGAAACGAGGCACCTGAGGACCATCCGGCCGCGCAATTGCTCAAGTCATTGTTTGGTTGGGGAGCAGTCTGGCTGATGCTCGGGCTCGCGTTCGAGCCATTCGAAGGCGGCATCAAGAAAGACCGCGCCACGCTCAGCTACTACTTTGTGACTTCAGGCTTAGCGTTCATGCTTTTGGTCAGCTTGCGAGTAGCCTTGGAACATTCGGGCTGGCGCCGGGGCTGGGGCCTAGTCGTTGCGACTGGGCAAAACCCTCTCGTGGCCTATGCGGGCGTGCAAAGTTTGGTGCCACCGCTTCTTGCGCTGACCGGGGTAGGCGCACAGATCGCCAGCATCACCGCGACGCCCTGGCTTGGCGCTCTCCGTGGCGCGTTTTACACGTGGCTTACTTGCTGGGTCGCTGCATTCGCGGCACGACGGGGTTGGTTGCTAAAGACCTGAGCTGAGCCTCTGCCAAAGAGCGCCAACGGCACGGCAACACCAATTGCAGACCAATTTTCCAGTCCGCTGACCGGCGCCCTCGGCGCATTTTCCGCTATGTAGGCTATGCTGCGACGCAATAACTCGTTGCGCACGTACAACACAAGACGCTCGACTGGTAGCTAAGTGGTATTATCCCGCGAGAACATG
>JAJTHU010000003.1 GCA_021300055.1 Nitrosomonadaceae bacterium
GATGTCCTTGGCTGGGCCAGGCTTGTTATTCAGCACGTCGAGCAGCATGCTCTTCGAAGCTTCTTTGTCCGCGGCCTTGATGCTCGATAAGTCCGCTGTGTCGATTCCAAATTGCTTCGGCTCAATCGTGTACTCCGTGACGAAGCCGTGCTTGAGTTCCGCCACTTGCGTGCGACCGCTCAACGTAATTTCATCGAGGCCGTCCTCGCCGTGCACCACCGTCACATGCTTTGAGCCGAGCTGCTTGAGCACGCGCGCTTGGATGCCGACAAGATCAGAGTGAAAAACACCCATGACTTGGTTCGGCGCGCCCGCCGGATTCGTCAGCGGTCCGAGGATGTTGAGGATGGTACGCATACCGAGCTCTTTGCGAACGGGCGCAGCGTACTTCATCGCGGGATGATGATTGGGTGCAAACATGAACCCCACACCCACTTCGCGAATGCAGTCGCCAACCTGTTCCGGAGTGAGACTGAGGTTGACGCCGAGTGCCTCGAGCACATCCGCACTCCCAGACTGCGACGAGACCGAGCGTCCACCGTGCTTTGCAACCTTTGCGCCAGACGCTGCAGTGACAAACGCCGCCGTGGTTGAAATGTTGAAAGTGTGCGCCTTGTCGCCACCCGTGCCGCAGGTGTCAACCAGGTGCGTCGTATCTTCTACCGTGACCTTGGTCGAAAACTCGCGCATCACTTGGGCGGCCGCCGCAATTTCCGACACTGATTCGGTCTTGACGTGAAGGCCCATCAAGATCGCCGACAACTGCACCGGTGTGACCTTGCCCTCCATGACTTGGCGAAACAGGTCCACCATCTCGTCGAAAAAGATTTCTCGCTTGTCGGAGAGTCGGTTGATTGCTTCTTGTGGGGTAAACATGCTTACGCTCAATAGGAAGTAAGGAAATTCTTCAGTAGCTGATGACCGTGTTCGGTCATGATCGACTCAGGGTGAAACTGCACCCCCTCAACTGGCATCGACTTGTGGCGAACACCCATGATCTCGCCGTCATCCGTCCACGCGGTGATTTCGAGATCCGCCGGACAGGTCTCGCGTTCGATCACTAACGAGTGATATCGCGTCGCGCGATACGGAGAAGGCAAACCGGCAAACACGCCGACACCCGTGTGCGTAATCTGCGACGTCTTGCCGTGCATAAGCGATTTTGCGTGCACAACCTTCCCGCCAAAGGCTTGACCGATCGCTTGGTGACCGAGGCACACACCGAGCAACGGAATCTTGCCTGCAAAGGCGTTGATGGTTGCCAACGAAACACCTGCTTCGTTAGGTGAGCACGGCCCGGGAGAGATAACAATCTTCTTCGGTGCGAGCTTCGTAATCTCCGCGACGGTGACTTCATCATTGCGCTTGACGAGCACATCCTCGCCGAGTTCACCAAGATACTGCACGAGGTTAAAGGTGAAGCTGTCGTAGTTATCGATCATCAGCAACATGATCAGCCTCGCTTCGCAAAAAACTGGCGGAACAACTCAACCACGCGCATCAAATCTTCGCGCGTCACGTCCAGGTGGGTGACCAAGCGCGTGCGCGGCCCAACAATGGCAATCACCCTTGCCGCGGCCAAGTGCGTTTGCAGCGCCCGCACCTCGGCGGAAGGCACATCGACAAGTACGATATTGGTCTGCGGCATGGTCACCTTCAGCGATGCCACTTCGTTCAAGCCGTCAGCGAGCGCCTTCGCATTAGCGTGATCTTCCGCTAAGCGAGCAACATGATGGTCAAGCGCGTGAATGCCTGCGGCAGCGATGATGCCGGCTTGCCGCATGCCGCCGCCCAACATTTTGCGAATACGGTGCGCACGTCCGATCAAGACTTTTGTGCCACACAAGACTGAACCGGCAGGTGCCCCCAACCCCTTGGACAAACACACGGAGACTGAGTCAAACGGCGCGCACAACTCTTCCGCCGTTTTTCCTGATTTCACCACCGCGTTGAACAATCGCGCACCATCGAGATGCAATGCCAAGTTGCTCGCGCGCGCGAACTGGGCAACCTCAGCAACGTACGCTTGTGGAATCACCATCCCACCAATGGTGTTTTCAAGGGCGATGAGTCGCGTCACGGCAAAGTGCGCATCATCGGGCTTCACAGCGGCGCGAATTTTTTCCAACGGGATCGTGCCGTCCGATGCGTTTTCGATCGGCTGAGGCTGAATTGAGCCCAGCACCGCTGCGCCGCCGCCTTCGTATTTGTAGGTGTGCGCGTTTTGGCCAACGATGTACTCGTCACCACGACCGCAATGCGCCATGAGCGCGCACAAGTTGCTCTGCGTCCCAGATGGCAGGAATATTGCCGCCTCCATGCCAACCAATGCCGCGGTTTTTTCTTGCAGCGCGTTAACCGTCGGGTCATCGCCGAAAACATCGTCGCCCACCTCAGCGCGCGCCATCACGTCGCGCATCGCCTGTGTTGGCCGTGTGACGGTATCGCTGCGCAGATCAATTGTCTTCATGTGCGCCCCTTAGTTGGTCGTGTCGATGCCGGCAGCAACCATCTCTGCTGCACGCAACAACGCACGCGCTTTGTTTTCTGTCTCGAGCCACTCAAGCTCAGGTACAGAATCGGCGACGATGCCCGCCGCCGCTTGCGCGTACAGCACGCCATCCTTCACCACACCGGTACGAATGCTGATCGCTAAGTCCATGTTGCCGTTGAAGCCCAGATAACCCGCGGCGCCTGCGTAGATGCCGCGCTTGGATGGCTCTAGCTCGTCGATGATTTCCATCGCACGCACCTTGGTCGTGCCCGTGACCGTGCCGGCCGGAAACGTCGCGCGGAGTAGATTGATCGGGCTCACACCCTCGCGGATTTCTGCATCGACGTTCGACACCAAGTGCATTACGTGCGAGTAGCGTTCAACCACATACTGCTCGGTAACCTTGACGCTGCCCGTCTTCGCGATGCGGCCTAGGTCGTTACGTCCAAGATCGATGAGCATGAGGTGTTCGGCCAACTCTTTAGGGTCGGCACGCAGTTCCGCCTCTAGCTCGCGGTCGCGCTCGGGCGTTGCGCCGCGCTTGCGCGTCCCGGCAATAGGCCGCACAGTGACTTTGCTGCCTTCCTGTCGCACCAAAATCTCCGGCGATGCGCCGACGATGTGGAACTCGCCCATATCGAAATAAAACATGTACGGCGACGGATTGATCGAACGCAGCGCACGATACAGATTGATCGGTGGCGCATCGAAGGGCTGGGAGATACGTTGCGAAATCTGCACCTGCATGATGTCGCCATCGACGATGTACTGCTTCGAGCGTTGTACCGCCTGCAAAAACCGCTCTTTGCCGATTTCTGAAACGGGCGTGTGCTTCGTACCACTCGGCACGTACACAGGCAACGGGGCTTGCGTGCGCAGCTGTAAGCGCAACTGAGTCAGCCGTCGCTGTGCGTTCTCAAAGGCATGCGGCTGCGCGGGATCAGCGTAAACAATCAGGCTCAGCTTGCCTGATAGGTTGTCCACCACGGCGAGCTCGTCTGAGAGCATCAGCATGATGTCCGGCGCGCCAATCGCGTCTGGCTTCGAGGTGAATTTGTCATCGAGGTGCTTGGCGAGCTTTGGCTCGATATAGCGCACCGCATCGTAGCCAAAATAGCCCGCAAGACCACCGGCGAAGCGTAGCGCACCTTGAATCGGTGCAGCCTTGAATCGCTGCTGATATTTTTCGATGAACGCCAGCGGGTCCTCAACAAACTTGCGTTCGACGTGCTCCGCGCCTCCACCCGTTTTGGCGCGCAAGACGCACACCTCACGACCGCGAACTTCGAGCCATTCGCGCGCGGGTAAGCCGATGATGGAATAGCGTCCGAAGCGCTCTCCACCAATCACCGACTCGAGCAAACACGAGTGCGGTTGATTAGCCAGCTTCAGGTAGATCGACAGCGGCGTATCGAGGTCCGCAAAGGTCTCGAGGACGAGGGGGATGCGGTTGTAGCCTTCGGCAGCAAGCTGCTGGAATGTTGCTTCGTTCATAGGCTGCTCATTCAATCTGGTTCAGGTAACAACGGCACGTGAAGACGTGCAGGCAAAACGCGAGGCGGGTTATCGCTGCCAGCGCCAGCTTTGCCAGTCAGGAACGCAGATCTGAGCAAACATGAGATGAGAATGATTGAACGAGTTGTGGCGCGCTAACGCGCACTGAAGGGAGTCGGGATGTTAACCGGAAACGGTCGCATTTTCCATCGCCGCTTCTGCGTCAGCCGATGCGCCCAAGCGCACATGCTTCAGCGCTGACGGCAGATCATCGATGAATGCGTCGCAGTCGAGCCCGCGAAGTTCCTGCCCTTCGTTGTAGCCATAGGGCACGATGAAAACCGGACAACCCGCGGCGCGCGCCGCCGCTGCATCGCGCATCGAATCACCAATCATGACGACTTCGGTGATCGCAACGCCAAAGTGCTTGGCGGCGTGCTCGATCGGCAGTGGGTGGGGCTTTTTCTCGGCGAGTGAATCGCCAGAGACCACCAACTCGAAGTAAGGCGCAAGCCCGGTTTTCTCGAGCAAGGGCAGCGTGAACCTCTCAGCTTTGTTGGTCACACAAGCCAAGCGAAAGCCCTTTTCCTTCATGAGTTCGAGACCTTCGAAAACGCCCGGGAATGCGTGCGAGGTTTCGGTCAAGCAGGATTCGTATTGCTTTTCAAATTGCGCGACCGCCACCTTCGAGGAGTTAGCGCCGAGTTCGCCGACCGAACTCTTCATTGCCTGCGATACCAAATTGGCAATACCGCGGCCGACCATGTTGCGCACCGCGGTCATTTCGAGCGGCCCGAAGCCAAACGCCGCGCGCATCCCATTCACCGCTGTGGTGATGTCGCCGACAGTGTCGAGCAGGGTCCCGTCGAGATCGAGCAGTAGCACTTTGGCCGGCACCGGCATCGGAAACTTCGGCTTAGCGCGGTAGCGGATCTTTTTCGGTTCAGCAGCAGGAGCAACAGCATCCGCGGCCAAAGTGTCCGATTGGCGGGCGTTTTCAGGCATTTCTGCCTCGGAAGCCCCGTCAATGCTTGGGTTTTGCGATTCGTTTGAGTGCATGTTTCGTAAAGATGCGATTGGTTCCCTGTGTTGAGGAAGACTGCCTCTAGGCGGCCTTTGCCAACGCGCTACGCATGGCGGCGATTGTTGCGGCGTAGTCGGGCGAATTGAAAATCGCCGACCCTGCAACGAAAGTGTCTGCACCGGCGCGCGCAATCTCGGCGATGTTGTCAGCCTTTACGCCACCGTCAATTTCGAGCCAGATGTCGCGTCCAGACTTGGCGCGCTCGGCGTCAATGCGACGTTTGGCCTCAGCGAGCTTACCCAGCGCCGCTGGGATGAACTTCTGTCCGCCAAACCCCGGGTTCACACTCATGATCAGCACCAAATCAACCTTGTCCATCACGTGATCTAGGTAGGAGAGTGGCGTCGCCGGATTGAATACCAAGCCCGCTTTGCAGCCTTGCTCGTGAATCAACCCAAGCGTCCGGTCGATGTGCTCTGAGGCTTCGGGGTGAAATGAAATGATGTCGGCGCCAGCTTTAGCAAAGTCCGGCACGATACGGTCGACAGGCTTCACCATCAAGTGCACGTCAATCGGCACCCTCTGCCCGCTGGGCGTCACAGCGTGTGGACGCACCGCCTCGCAGACCATGGGGCCGATGGTGAGGTTGGGCACGTAATGGTTGTCCATGACGTCAAAGTGAATGACGTCGGCACCGGCCGCAATGACATTGCGAACCTCCTCGCCTAGCCGCGCGAAGTCGGCCGAAAGAATGGAAGGTGCAATGTGTTGGCGGGAGGTGGATGTCATGCGGCGGGCGTCATGGGGGCGTTGTGATGGGCGACTGGATCAGCTCGCGAGGCATAAAGCATGAGGCGCTTGCGCGTGACCCAATCGGTTTGTCCAGAGCAAAGTTGAATTTTACGCGCGAAGCGCTGCGGTCAGCATTGCCCTCGGTGTTTCGATGGTCTTGCCCGTATGCGCGGTGGCCCTGCTTCGCTGGCAAAATGCTTGCATGGACGATCCCAAGCAACCAGATAGCCTACTTGGCTCTGAGAAATACGCCGTGCGCGTATCTGCGAATGCGTTTTACCTCGCCGACCAATCGGACGAAGACAACGACCAGTACGTCTTCGCCTACACCATCAAGATCACGAATGTGGGGAGCGTCGGCGCGAAGCTGATGTCACGCCATTGGATCATCGCCGATGCAGAGGGGCAGGTACAAGAGGTGCGCGGCACCGGCGTGGTCGGCGTGCAGCCGCAACTCGCACCGGGCGAGTCTTTTGAATACACATCCGGCTCGTCGCTCGAGACCATGATGGGCACCATGCGCGGCAGCTACCAAATGCTTGCCGACGACGGCACTCGCTTTGAGGCCGTCATTCCGGAATTCACCCTGTCCGTGCCGCGCGTCCTGCACTAACCCCAGCGGGGTGCGCTAGGCGCTCGGCGTGCGCGAGTCTTCGGTCGAGACATTGCTAGAGACGTTGCCATCTTTTGGCAAAGCCGCCTTCTTTTTCTTTTTGCGTGGCAGCGTCCACCACACGATAAACACGGCTAGCCCGAACGCCAGCAGCACTTCAAAGACCACCCAACTCATGACTCACCTTATGGCATCGCGCCCAGACACGGGCACATGCAGAAACCCGCCGCGCGACCCTATACTCAGATAACGGTTAAAAACCTCGAAGAACTATTTTGACATCGACTTTCCTGCGGAATTCCCGCGCACCTCGCTTGCAGCTAGCGCACCTCGTTGCCACAGGTGCCACGCTAATCCTCGCCGGTTGCGCCAGCGCCCCTTCGACCACTCCCCCATCTGTCGCGCCGAACGTCATTAGCGCCAGCACTGCGCCCTTTGCGGTGCCCACTTGCACAGTGGTCGCGCCGCCAACCAGCACGTCAGCCTGCCCTGTTTGCCCTGAGTGCCCCAAGCTCGCCGACGAGCCGCCGTTTATCGACCCGACGACGCCCATCGTTGCGCCAGAAGTGCCGCGCGGCCGGCTTGAACGTGCCGATTGGCGTGATCTGAGCGCTTGGAGCGAGGATGACCCGACAGACGCGCTAACTGCGTTTGAACAAGGATGCCCTGCGCTCCGCACGCGTGCCGAATGGCAATCCGTCTGCGCACAGGCAGGCACGCTGGTAAACGGAAAGGGCAAACTCGACTCACGCGTTGCGGAGCGATTCTTCCGCGACAACTTTCAACCTTTCCGCGTCCTTAACGCCGACGAAACGCGAACCGGCACTGTGACCGGTTACTACGAACCATTACTGCATGGCTCTCGCACGCGAACCAAGGTGTTTCGTTACCCCATCTACTCGCAGCCGCAGGATTTGGTTGTGGTCGATCTTGCCGAGGTCTACGCCGACCTCAAGCACCGCCGACTGCGCGGCCGCTTAGTTGACAACAAGCTCGTGCCCTACTACGACCGCGCTGAAATTGAATCCGCTCGTGCGCCACTGCGCGGTCTGGAGATCGCGTGGGTCGATAACGCGGTTGAGCTTTTCTTTCTGCAAATACAGGGCTCGGGCCAGATTCAGTTCCCTGATGGTTCGCGTATTCGCGTCGGCTACGCAGAACAAAATGGCCATCCGTTCCGTTCGCTCGGCGGACTATTGATTCGGCGTGGCGAGTTGCGCCCTGAACAAGCGTCGATGCAAGGCATCAAGGCGTGGGCCGCGCGGCATCCGCGGCGCCTACAGCAATTTATGAATGCCAACCCAAGCTACGTGTTCTTCAAAGAGTTGGGCGTGGCCGGCAGTGGGCCGATTGGCACACTCGGTGTACCGCTCACCGCCGAGCGTTCAATTGCGGTGGATCCGCGCGTCATTCCGCTCGGCGTGCCAGTGTTCCTGTCGACGACCTTCCCCGGCAGCAACAAGCCACTCAATCGGTTGATGGTCGCACAAGATACCGGCGGGGCGATTGCAGGTGCGGTGCGCGTCGATTTCTTCTGGGGCTTTGGCGATGCGGCAGGCGAAATTGCCGGACGCATGAAGCAGCGCGGCGAAAAGTGGGTGCTGTTGCCGATTGGCTACGACCCCAATACACCCGTCGCTATCACGCCGGTGACACCAGCTGCCGCGCCATCGACCACAGTGCCCGGTAATTCGAGCACGGCGCCCACCAGCGCACCGCGCTAATTCCGACCAAGGTGCGACGGCGGGTGTTGCAGTAGCTGCAACGCCAGCGGGTGCTGTGGGAAACCACAGCACCTGCACAGCCAGTTGAGGCGGCTTACTTCTTAGCGGGCGCAGCGGCAGGAGGATCGGGGCGATCTGCTGATTTCAACTTCTCCTCGAAGCGCTCAAGTGGCAGCGCGCCGGTCAGCCGTTCGCCGTCTTCAAAAAAAGTCACCGGCGTGCCATTCACGCGCAGACGCTGACCGAGCGCAACGTTCTCTTCGAGTGGCGTCTTGCAATCCTCCGCCGCAGCAGCGGGAGGCGTGTTGCGCAGCATCCAGTCTTGCCATGCCGTGCCGCGATCTTTGGCGCACCAGATGTTCTTGGACTTCACGTGCGAATCCTGCGCCAAGATTGGGTAAAGGAAGACGTAGGCGGTGACATTGTTGAGGGTCGCAATATCCGCCTCAAATTTTTTGCAGAAGCCGCATAGAGGGTCTTCAAAGATCGCCATCCGGCGCGACCCATCGCCGCGTACAAACTTGATCGCATTCTGCAGCGGCAACTCATCAAACTTGATCGCAGTGAGCTTGCTCAAGCGCGACTGACTCACGTTGGCGCGCGTACCGGTATCGATCAAATCGCCCGTGATGACGAAGCTCGCCTTCTGGTCAGCATAGAAAATCTCTGTTCCTGTGAAGACCTCATACAAGCCGCCATACGTCGTCTTGGTCACACGCTCTACCTTCAAGTCCGGAAATTTCTTTGCCAACTCTTTCTTCACGTCATCGGGATTGGCCTGCACGCCACACGAGACGGCAAAAAAAGCGGCGGCCAGCGCCATGATCAGCTTGTTCATCATCTGCATGCTCCGGTGCAATAGAGATTGAAACAATAGTGTTGGGGAGGCGGTCGCTGCGTTCAACAAAGAGTTCTTCAAACGTTGCCTTTAGAAGTTAGCCGTTAGTCGTTAATTCTTCATCGCGTGGCCCATCGCCAAGTGTTTCATCAGCGCAGAGCGACCGAAAGCTGCGAAACCTGAACGGCGAATCCACTTTGACACGTTATCGCTGCGTTTGAACAACCCTTGCAGACGATCGGTTGTTTCGGCCATGGCGACGGTTGGCTCGGCGCGCGCGCGCGCCACGCGACGCAGTAGCGCAATGTCCCCAATGCTGGCCAGTGCACTACGGCTAGCGATCTCATTCTCGAGCACACCCACATCACCGTAGCCAAGATTGGCGCCCTGCCCGGCCAAAGGATGGATACCGTGCGCAGCATCCCCCACCAGCACGAGGCCGGGCTTCACGACCTCGCGCGCCAACACGCGATTGAGCGGCACAACATCGACCGGCGAGATGCATTCGAGCGCACCAAGCCTTTCATGACCGCCACGCGCCACGCACGCCACAAATTCAGCCATGGATTCGCGCGCCAGCGTTTGCAACCCTGCCGCCCGCGCCGTCGACACCGACCACACGATTGAAATGCGATTGCCCGGAAGCGGCAGGTACGCCAACACGCCCTCGGCTGAGAACCACTGAAACGCCGTGCCCCCATGTGGGTGCGCGCAGGCGAAGTTAGCCACCACCGCGCTGCTCAGGTAGTCCTTGGTTTCGATATCGATGCCCGCGAGCGCGCGAATCTGCGACTGACGACCATCCGCGCCAACGACAAGCTCGCAGCGCTTCTCAATGCCGCCCTCAAACTGCAGCACACGTTTTCCAGCGGCATCGGCGTCACTCAGCGTTTGGATGCTCGGCACCACTTCAAAACTGACGTCTGATGCATGTAGCGCGCCGGCGAGCGCTGCCATAAGCGCCTTGTGCTCAACCATCCACGCGAGCGGCTGGCCTTCTTCAAAGTCGATGCGCGGCAGTGAAGACGCTGCGGTTGGCGTGGCGTCAGCGCCCACACCCGCGTCCGCATCGCTCCACACCTGCATACGGTCGATTGGCGTCAAGCGCGAAGCATCAATGCGCGACCAAACGCCCAACGATTGCAAGAGCGCGCGACTCGCGGGCGATAGCGCGTAAACACGATGATCGAAGGTGGCGCCAAGCTCATCGGTTGTCAGTGGTCGGCGATCGAGTACGCTGACTTTCGTAGCGTGCTTGCGCAACGCAAGCGCGCATGCAATGCCGACCGGACCAGCCCCCACCACGATCACCTCGCCGGTTGTGCGTCTCATGAGCGCGCCCCAAACAACATGCGAGTGGCTAACGCGCGGCGCGCAAACGGCAGCATATCGACGGCTGCCAGCACTGCACCGCGTGTGGCGCGCAACGGCAATGCATCGCCAAGGAATCCGGACGCCAACAGATCGGTGAACGCAACGCCGCGCCCAACATCGACCTCACGGTTATCAGCGTAATTGCGCAAAGCCTCACTCGCGCTACCGTCCGCCAAGGCTTGCGCCAGCACGGATGCGTCACGCACACCGAGGTTAAAGCCCTGCCCCGCGACTGGATGCATCGCCTGGGCCGCGTTGCCGATAATCGCCACACGCCCGATCGTGCGATGCGAAGCTTGGCGCAAGCGCAACGGATAACGGCGGCGCTGCGTGAGGCTCAGCATGCGGCCCGCGCGCCGACCGAAGGCCTCGGCAAACTGAGCGCAAGCCGTGGCATCGTCGAGCGCCATGAGCGCGTCGATGGCTGCGTGCGAATCAACCCACACCATTGAAGCGATGGACGCACCATCGGGTGAGGGCAGCAACGCGAGTGGTCCATTGGGCGTGAAGCGCTCGTAAGCAATATCGAGGTGCGGACGATCGAGCTCAACGTGGCCAAGCATGGCTGATTGGCCGTAGTCTTTTTCACGTATCTCAAGCTGCGGCAGCTTGTCGAGGTTGGCGCCGCCGTCAGCAAGCACGATGACATCCGCCTCAAGATGCGCAGCGGCGGCATCGACATTGGCACCGGCAATCTCTACCGCGCCGTTGCTTGCATCAAGGCGCTGCACACGCGCATCAAACGTCATTGCGATATTGGTTTGCGCGAGCGCGTTATCGAGCGCTTCTTGCAGCACGCTATAGCGCACCACATACCCGAGCGCCGGTACATCTGCGTCCTCAGATCGCAATTGCACACGGCCAAAGCCGCCTCGCTGCGATGTATGAATCTGACGAATACGCGCACACTGCGGCCCACCCCAAAGTGCTTGCGCGACACCAGCACGTTCGAGCAACTGCTGACTGCCGTGCGAAAGCGCCAACGTGCGAGTTTCGCGGCTTGGTGAATGACGCGGGTCAGGACGTGCATCGATCAGGCGAACATCCAAACCGCGCGCGTGGGCCAGCAACGCGAAAGTCGCGCCGACAGGCCCTGCACCGATCACCAATATTCGCTTCATAGATAGAGGATCTAACCTGCCGTCAGTGCTTCGACATCCGCCACCGACTTGGGGCAACTTGCGGTGAGGTTTTCGTTACCTTTAGCCGTCACCAAGATGTCGTCCTCAATCCGCACGCCGATATCCCAAAACGCTTTGGGCACCTTGTCCGCAGGGCGGATGTAGATACCAGGTTCGACCGTGACCACCATTCCCGGTGCGAGCGTGACCCATTTGCCGTTAGGCTGTCGGTAGTTGCCGGCGTCGTGTACATCAAGACCGAGCCAGTGTCCCGCGCGGTGCATGTAGAACTGCTTGTACGCGCCAGACTCGATGACCGCATCAAGCGTGCCTTTGCAAAGCTTGAGGTCGATGAGCCCCTGTGCGAGCACGCGCACCGCAACATCGTGATATTTGCCAAACGCGTTGCCCGGCTTGACCGCCTTGATACAAGCGAGCTGCGCCGCGAGGACGAGCTCATACACATCCCGCTGCGCGCCGCTAAAGCGCCCGCCAACGGGAAAGGTGCGGGTAATGTCTGCTGCGTAGCTATCGAGCTCGCAACCCGCGTCGATGAGCATCAGGTCACCCGCGCGGATCTGCGCGGTGTTTTCTTGGTAGTGCAACACGCAGGCGTTGCCGCCGGTGGCCACGATGGATCCGTACGCGGGCTGCCGCGCGCCGTGGCGCACGAACTCGTGCAGCAATTCCGCTTCAACTTGGTACTCAAACATGCCGGGCTTGGCGACACGCATCGCGCGAGCGTGCGCACCAGACGAGATTTGCCCTGCGCGGCGCATGATGTCGATCTCTGCAGCGTCCTTAATCTGGCGCATGGCGTCGATGTCGCGGCGAACATCGTGCACTTCTGCCGGCGCGCTGATGCCCGCGCGAATTTGCGCGCGCACCGTGTTCAGCCATCCGGTCACGCGCGCATCCCACGCCGCGTCCGCACCCACGGTGGTATGCAACACGGCTTGGTTACCCATCAACTCGGGCACCATGCGGTCAAGCTCGCTAATTGGATAGGCCTCATCAAAACTGAAGATCTCGCGTGCCATGGTCGGCCCGAAGCGGAAGCCATCCCAAATCTCGCGCTCGATGTTTTTCTCGCGGCAAAACAAAATAAAGCGCGGCTTCTTGCCCAGTACGATGGCCAACACCGCTTCCGGTTCACGAAAGCCGGTGAGGTAATAAAAGTGGCTGTCCCAACGAAACGGGAAGTAGGCGTCACCGTTGCGCGGCGCTTCGGCTGCGGTGGAAAGCAAGAGCAAGCCTTCGCCGAGCGAGTTCGCCAAGCGCTGACGCCGCTTCTGGTGCGGCGCAATTTTTGGCACTACAACGGGCAGGGGCAACGATTCGCGTTTCATGGCTTTCCTCTTATCGTGCGCCGCAATCGGCGTCCGAATTCATAGCGAGCTGCCTAGTTTAGCGCCCCGCACTAGGTGGTGATATTGGTGGTCAGATCGGTAGCGCGGTCGGTTAGCGTTGCGTTGAGCGCCGCCAACTCGTCCGGCGTACCGAGGTTTTCCCACACACCGTGATGGTGCTCGGCGGTCACGCGCCCGGCCGCAACAAACGTATCTGCCCACGGGAACAAACGCGACTTCTCGCGTAGTGGCAAGTCGGCAAACAGCTCGGCTCGCCAACAAGCGATGTTGCCGTAGTTCAGACGCGGATGCGTCGGCGTACCTTGTCGCGTGGCGCGGCCATCGCGAATGGCAAAGTCGCCATCGGGATGAAAGGGAGGGTTGTCCGCCAGCACGAAATGCGCGTCGCTTTCACCGCGCGCCAACGCGGCAAGCGGATCGCGTAGCAAGCGGTAGTCGTAATCCGTGTAGATATCGCTGCTCACCGTGACAAACGGTGCTGGACCAAGCAGTTCAAGTGCATAGCGGATGCCGCCCCGCGTCTCGAGCGCGTCAGCTTCATCATCGCCCTCATGCGAAAAACGGATTTGCACATTCCATGTTTCGCCATTACCCAAAACCGCTTGCACCTGCGCACCGTGCCAAGCGGTATTGACGACGAGCTCAGTAAAGCCCGCGCGTGCTAATGCCTCGATCTGCCAAACGATAAGCGGCTTGCCCGCGACTATGAGGAGCGGCTTCGGCGTATGGTCGGTGAGCGGGCGCATTCGCGCACCCCGCCCCGCTGCAAACACCAATACGCGGTTATTCAAAGGAGAAACTCAAGCATTGGCGCGCTGTTCCAAGCGAAGAAACGCCTGGAAATGCCCGCCAATTGGACACTTTATGGACGATTCGGTCATCATCTAAAACGATACGCCCGTCGTGCGCGTGAGGCCGTCGTCGATCTTGAGCTGGTCAAAAAGGCGCGCCAGTGGGGCGAGCTCGCTGTAGCGCTCGCAGCAACGGCGAATGTAGCGCGCAAAGCGCGGCGTGTCTCCAAGGTAGCGCGGCTTGCCGTCACGGTAGTTGATGCGCGCAAAAATTCCCATGACCTTCAAGTGCCGCTGCAGTGCCATCCACTCGACATCGCGGTAAAAGTCACCAAAATCTTGTGGCACGGGCAAGCCCGCTTTGCGCGCCTTTTCCCAATAGCGAATGGTGCCATCGAGGACGCGCTCTTCGTCCCACGAGATAAACGCGTCGCGCCATAGGCAAGCGATGTCATAGCCGACTGGCCCATAAAGCGCATCTTGAAAGTCGAGCACACCGGGGTTGGGCGACGACACCATCAAGTTGCGCGGCATGAAATCGCGATGAACGTATACGCGCTGCTGCGCAAGGTTCGAACGAATGACAGTCGTGAACACCGATTCCATGCTTTGGCGTTGCGCGTCAGTCAACGTCACCGCAAGATGCTTGCCCACGTACCATTCCGGGAAAAGGTTGATTTCGCGGCGAAGCACGGCCTCGTCGTACTCCGGCAGCTCGCCCGGCTTGGACTCCAGCTGCCACTTGATCAATGCCGTGGTCGCGTCGCGCATCAAGGCATCCACGTTGTCTTCGGAGAGCACGTCCAAGTAGGTTTGCCGGCCGAGGTCGGTCAACAGCAAGAAGCCGCGATCAAGGTCTTGGGAATAGACTGTCGGCGTATTGAGGCCAGCGTCGGCCATCATGCGCGCAATGCACACGAAGGGGCGGCAGTTCTCCTGCGGCGGTGGCGCATCCATCGCAATCAGAGTGCCGCCCGCATGCGTTATGCGAAAATATCGGCGAAAACTGGCGTCTGCCGAGGCAGGTGCCAGCGCTCCACTGGCGACGCTCTCGCCTACTGCCTGCTTAACGGTGTCCGTCGCGAGCCATTCGCTTAATTCGCGCAGACGCAGGTCTTCCGCCTCAATCGATTTCATTGGTTTTTCTGGTCAAAAATTTGCGCGAAGTTTATCACCGCCCCCATCTTGCTCCCGGTCGCGCCCCTGTGATCACTGTCGCGCCGCGCGCGGTGGCGGCGACGGCGATGGCACTGGCGTTGTCCATCAGTGTGGCGTTGCTGCGCACGGCCCACGCGCAGGTCGTAGGGCCACCCACGCATACCGAGCTCGACGATGCCATCCGCGAGGGCCAGCGCTTCGCCCGCAATTTGCAAGGGTCTGCCACGCCCGCACCGCGCAATCGCACAGGCGTGCGACAAATCGAAGCTGCGCGCATTGATGGCGTCAATCAGAAACAGCTGACCGCCGAAGGCAGTGTAGTACTTTCGCAAGACAGCACCATCCTCAGCGCCGATCGCCTTACCTATGACAAGACGACCGACACTGCGCAAGCGACGGGCAATATTCGCCTCGACCGATCGGGTGACATCGTCACCGGCGAGCGTCTCGAGCTAAAGATCGACGCCGACACGGGCTTCGTTGAAAAGCCGACGTACTTTTTCAGCCGCAACCCGTCGCGCCCAACGCAGCGCTTCGAAGCGCATGGCAACGCGACACGCTTGTTGTTCGAAGGCGAAAACCGCGAGCGCTTGTTCGACGCCACTTACACGACCTGCAAGCCGAGCGACGACCAGTGGCAGCTCAAGCTGCGCGAGTTGGCGCTCGACCGCAATAGCAACGTCGGCACCGCCTACAACGGCCGAATCGAGTTTCAGGGCGTGCCGATCCTATATTTGCCGTACATGACGTTCCCGCTCGACAACGAGCGCAAGTCTGGTTTCTTGCCACCGTCGTTCGGCTCATCCACAAAGGGTGGTGCAGAGTTCGCCATCCCGTATTATTGGAACATTGCGCGCGATACCGACGCTACGTTTACACCCAAGCTGTTTTCGAAACGCGGCGTGCAACTTGGCACCGAGCTACGTTACCTGCGGCGCACTGCTGTCGGTCACATCGACACCGAGTTCCTGCCAAGCGACCGCGTGGTCGATCGCAATCGCTACCTCGGCGCGTGGCGTCACTTTGAGAACCTTGAACCCTATCTCGGCAAGGGCTGGAGTACCAACATCAATGCCGTCAAAGTCTCGGACGACAACTACTTCCGTGACCTCTCGACGCGTATCGCCAACACAGCGCAGACCAACCTGCCGCGCGACGCCGCGCTGAATTTTCAATCTGATTTCGGCAGTATGAGTATCCGCACGCTGAGCTTTCAGACCTTACAAGATCCGCTTGCGCCCATCGTAAAGCCGTATCGCCTGCAACCGCAGCTCACCTTTAATGCGCGCCCCGCACGGGTGCAAGGCGTCGAGCTCAACACCTTTGGCGAGTTCACCGACTTCGCGCATCCCACGCTGGTCAACGGCCAGCGCCTGCTGTTATACCCGTCCATCGCTTACGCCATCACGCGGCCATTCGGCTTTCTAATCCCCAAGGTCGGATACCACGTCACGCACTACCGACTTGGCGACAATGCCACGGGGTTTGAAGGCGGCACGCGGTCACTGCCCATCGTCAGCATTGATAGCGGCCTCGCGTTCGAGCGCAGCCTGAGCTGGCTTGGCAATTCGATGACGCAGACGCTCGAACCGCGGCTGTTCTACCTCTACGTGCCCTTCCGGAATCAGACCAAATTGCCGTTGTTCTCGACTTCAGACACCGACTTCAACTTCGCGCAGATCTTTAACGAAAATCTGTTCGTCGGTGGCGACCGCATTTCCGACGCCAAGCAGTTAACTGCGGCGGTAACAACCCGCTTTATCGACAACCTAACCGGTATTGAGCGGCTGCGCGCCGCGATCGGTCAGCGCTACTATTTCCGCAACCAACAGGTCACCCTAGCCGGCAGCGGCCTCGACAACGTTCTTGGCACAGCGCCGGGAACCGCGCGCACTGCCACGCGGTCTGACCTTTTGTTTGCCGTTGGCGGCCAACTCTCGGACGCGTGGTCGCTCGATTCGAGCTTCCAGTACTCCACGTCTTCCTCGCAGTTTCAGAAGTCGAACATCACAGCGCGCTATTACGGAGCCGGTGCGCGGCTCCTGAACTTTTCGTACCGCTTCACGCGCGACGCGCTCAAGCAGCTGGACGTCTCCACCCAGTGGCCGATTGGCCAACGTGCGGCGGGTGGCGGCACGGGCTGGACGCTTCTGGCGCGTGCCAACCACTCTTTCCAAGACCGTCGCCTCCTAGAGGGCCTGTTGGGGCTTGAGTATAATCACGGCTGCTGGGAATTCCGTCTGGTTGCACACCGTTTCACCACTGCGACCAACCAGTATTCCAATTCCATCCAGCTGCAACTGGAGCTCAAGGGTCTGTCGAGGTTGGGCATCAACCCGTTCGATACGATCAAGCAGAACATTGCAGGTTATCGTCGGTCAGATGACAGATGACCGTCGCCCCACCGCAGCCCCCTCGGACAGCCGCGCTGTCTCCCGCATGAACAGGTAACAACATGAAGCTTTCAGCCTTCGCCGCGAATTCAACCGGCCCAACAAACATTCGACAACTCGGCCTTAGCGCCCTGCTCAGCACGCTCTGTGCTGTTGCGATCGCTCAATCGCCGGTCGCGCCGAGCGCTCCTTCAGGTGCATCGCGCTCGCCAATTGTGGACAATCCACTCATCCCTGCAACTCCTCGGCTCGACACACGCCTGTCCACTCCAAGCCGTACGGGCGGCGTCGTCCAGCTCGACCGCATCGTCGCTGTGGTTAACAATGAAGTCATTACTGCAGCCGAGCTGGCTGAGCAAATGAACATCGTTTCGCGCAACCTGCAAAAGCAAGGCACGCCGCTGCCACCGCAGGACGCGCTGCAAAAGCAGTTGCTCGAACGGATGATCAACGACCTGATCCAAGTCCAGGAAGCTAAAGAGACCGGCATTCGCGTCGACGACAACACGCTCGACAAAACGCTCCAACGCATCGCTGATGAAAACAGCGTGTCCATGACGGAGTTTCGCCGTCTGCTTGAGCAAGATGGAATCACTTGGGCGAAGTTTCGCGAAGACATCCGCAATCAGGTGGTGATGTCGCGATTGCGAGAGCGCGAAATCGAGGGAAGCATCAGCGTGACTGAGGCAGAAGTCGATACTCAGTTAGCCCTTGAAGCGCGTGAAGCTACGACCAATCAGGAATTCCGCTTGGCGCACATCCTTGTCTTGGTGCCCGAGCAAGCGACCTCGCAGCAAGTTGAAACGCGACGCCGTCGCGCGATGCAAGCGCTGTCGGAGTTGCGCAAGGGCGCTGAGTTCGCGCAGGTCTCCGCGCAGTTCTCCGATGCGCCCGACGCCCTGCAGGGTGGCAGCCTCGGCTGGCGTGAGGCGAACCGCCTGCCGTCAATATTTGTTGAGGCCATCAACACGCTCAAGCCTGGCGAAGTCTCGGATATTCTGAAGTCGCCCAACGGCTTTCATATCGTCAAGCTACTCGACCGTCGTGGCAAGAATGCAGTACCAACCGTGCAGCAGACCCGTGCGCGACACATTCTGCTCAAGAACAACCCAGCCCTAACCGAAGAAGAAGCTCGCACCCGGCTGACGCGTCTGCGCGAGCGCATCATCGGCGGAGCCGATTTCGCAGAGTTGGCCAAGGTCCACTCGGACGATCCATCCAATGCAAAGGGTGGCGACCTCGGTTGGATTTCCCCGGGTGATACCGTGCCTGAATTCGAACGCGTCATGAACCAGCTACGCGACAACGAGCTCTCGCAACCATTCCAATCGCCGTTTGGTTGGCACATCGTGCAAGTGATGGAACGCCGTAGCGAAGGTCTTTCTGAAGAGCGCCGTCGCGCGGTTGCGCGCAATGCAATCCGTTTGCGCAAAGCCGACGAGGCGTATACAGACTGGTTGCGTCAGACACGTGATCGGGCGTTTGTTGAGCTCCGGCTCGAAGACAAAGGCTAGGCATTTGACGATGCGCGGCTGCGCTCGGTGATGCGGCGTTGGAAAGTGTCTCGAAATCCTCATGTATATGTATATACATTCCGGTGTTCTCGACACTTTCCGCCTTGCCTGACCTTCGCTCGCGGCGCGCATTTTCGAAATGCCCCGCACTTCGTCGTTAGGTTCGTCGCTGTGCTTGGTTTAATCGCGCTAGGCTCAAGATGAAAATCGTCGTCACCGCCGGCGAACCCGCTGGCATCGGGCCGGACCTCTGCGCATTACTCGCGACCGAGTCGTTCGCGCAATCCCTGACCATTCTGGGTGACCGCGAACTGATCCGCGCACGCGCTGCCGCGCATGGCGTTGATATTTCAGCGCTCAACATTGAGCACCATCCTGTCGCGTCCGCTGTGCAAGCAGGACAACTCAATGTCGCCAACGCACCCCATGTATTGAAGCTGCTTGATCGCGCCATTGCTGGATGCCAATCCGGCGAGTGGGACGCGATGGTCACCGCACCGCTGCAAAAATCGGTTATCGCCCAAACGGATTTAGCGTTCACGGGGCACACAGAGTACCTCGCACAAAAAACCCAAGCACCCTTTGTGGTGATGCTGTTGGTGGGTGGCGGAAACGAGGTATTGCGCCCAGTGCTGCGCGTCGCATTGACGACCATCCACATGGCGCTCAAAGACGTGCCCGCGGCGATTACCAGACATCGCCTCATCGATACCTTGCACGTACTCAACAACGATTTGCGCGATAAGTTCGGTATCGCCAAGCCACGCATCTTGGTCGCCGGCCTCAACCCGCACGCCGGCGAGTCGGGATACCTCGGCCGCGAAGAGATCGACGTCATCTCGCCCGTAATCGACGCACTCAAGCACGAAGGCATGCAACTCGAAGGACCGCTCCCCGCCGATACGCTATTTACGCCCAAGCAACTAGCCCGTGCCGACGCGGTGCTGGCGATGTATCACGACCAAGGCTTGCCGGTGTTGAAGCACGCGAGCTTTGGTCAAGGCGTCAACGTAACCCTGGGGCTACCCATCATTCGTACGTCCGTCGATCACGGCACCGCGCTCGACCTCGCCGGCAAGCGCGGCGGGATCGACGCGGGCAGCATGATTGCGGCGGTCAAGCTCGCCATCGAACTGGCAGCGCGTAAGAAACACGCCGCGTAACGATGCTGCCGCGCGCTAAGAAACAGTTTGGTCAGCACTTCCTGACGGATCGTCACTACATCGATCGCATCGTTACCGCCATTGCGCCCGCGCGCGACGATGTGATGGTGGAGATCGGACCAGGCCCCGGCGCGCTTACAGCGCCCCTAGTCGAGCGCCTTGATCGTTTACACGCCGTAGAAGTTGATCGCGATCTGGCGGCAGCACTGCGCGAACGTTGGGACGCCAAGCAATTCACATTGCATGAGCAAGATGTACTCACCTTCGACTTTTCGCAGGTAGGGCCGCGCTTTCGTTGCGTGGGCAATTTGCCGTACAACATTTCCACGCCGTTCTTGTTTCATCTCGCCGACTACGCCGAGGCGTTGATCGACGCCGTGTTCATGCTGCAAAAGGAAGTGGTTGACCGGATGGTCGCCGCGCCGGACAGCGAGGCTTATGGCCGGCTATCAGTGATGCTGCAATATCGCTTCGCCATGCGGCGCCTGTTCGATGTGCCGCCTGGCGCATTCACGCCGCCACCAAAGGTCGATTCGGCCATCGTGCGCATGGTGCCGCTCGGCGCGGATCGCCCACGCGCCAAAGACGACATTCGATTCGCCGCCATCGTGACCGCGGGATTCGGTCAGCGCCGCAAGACGTTGGGCAACACGCTCAAACCATTCTTGAGCAGCTCACAGATCGAAGCGTGTGGCATCGACCCCAAGCGGCGCGCCGAGACGCTGAGCGTAAGCGAGTTCATCGCGCTCGCTGACGTGCGCTGAGCACCGGAGGCGGCGGATTTGCGCGCGCGGTAGGTTGTTGGAAATTCCCTCTACGGTGTGAAGATCATACAAGAAGTCGTGCCATGCGCCAGCACCTTGCCATTGGCGTCGATGATTTCGCCCTGCGACACACCGAGACGACGCCCCACGTTGATCACTTCGCCGATGCAACGAATCGGGCCAGTCTCCGGCGTCATGCCACGAATGAACGTGATCTTGAATTCAATCGTTGTGTAGGTTTGCCCTGCGTCGAGCAACGAATGAATAGCGCACGCCATCGCGGAATCGAGAATCGTCGCGGCAAAGCCACCATGAATGGAGCCAATCGGATTGAAGTGGCGATGCTCCGGCACCGCATGAAACTCCGCGCGCCCTCTTTCAATTTTGGCTAGATGAAAGCCGAGTGTCTCGTTAATCGGCGGGCGCGGCAATTTGCCGTCGATCATCATCTGCAACAGTTCGAGGCCAGGCGTGTTACGCAAAATGGCTTCGTCGATGGGGGCGTGGGGGAGCATAAGGGTTCAGCTATCGTGGTTTAAGGCGATGTCCGTTGCGGCAATGGCCGCCGCGCGACTACGGTTCTTTCAATTTCTCTGCAAGCGCAGCAGCGGTTTGGCAATCCGTCAGAAGGCGCGGAAGCGATGATCGCTCTGATCAAGCTCTTTCTTCAGCGCCATGTAGTCTGGGCACATCCGCTCGACCTCCGCCCAAAACGCCGCAGAGTGGTTCATGTGCCGCAGGTGCGCCATTTCGTGGCAAACCACATAGTCGATCAACGCCGGGCGCGCTTTAATCAAGCGCCAAGAGAAACGTACCTCGCGCCGCGAGTTACAGCTGCCCCAGCGACCGTTCGCGCTCGACAGAAACACTTGCGGGGGCGTGAGTTGGTGCAGCCGCGCAAAATGAAACGCGCGTTGCGCCAAGTATGGCAAGGCCTGCTTCTTTAGCCACGTCACCACCGCCTTTTCAATTAGCGCCGGATCATCGCTGCGCACCTTGACGAAAAGATGACCCATGGCTTGTTCGACGTGCGCGCGCGCGTGTCCGGTTTCGAGCATGAGCGTCAGCGATTCGCCCATGAAGGGGATCTTCGCGCCCGTTTGCCAAACTTGCGGCGTGATGCGGCGCTGTGACCACTCGCCAAGTTTTCGCGACACCCATCCTGCGTGCTGGCCGATCATGCCTTCGATAGCAGAGAGCGGTGTGGTGAGCGATGCCGCGACCGTGAGGCCATTGCCATCGATCTTCAGGCCCACGCCACGCCGCCCGCGACGACGTACTACTTTGTAGTCCACCCGATGCCCATCCAGCGCCATGCTGTGCTGCGATTCGCTCGGCTGCTTTTCCTTTCGCGGCGGCGCCATGCGCCGTGCGCGGTCACCCGATGCTTGCTCACGTTTGCCGCGCGTGGCTGTGTGGTGCTCGGTAGGCGCAAACAAATCGACGATCCGATCGAAGAGATCAAGCGTGCTCAAGAAGTTGCTCCGGCGCGCTTGTTAGCACTTGGGTTGCCCGTCGCATTCGCCGGCGGCAACGTCAGCATTTCTGCCTCGATCCATTCCTCCACTTCGCGGCCTAGCTGAGCGGCGTCTTTTCCGACGCTGCTGATCGGCGGACCGAACGACAGCGTGACCGTACCTGGGTACTTCAAAAACGCATTGCGGCGCCAGCACTCTCCCGCATTGTGTGCGACCGGCAACAC
>JAJTHU010000098.1 GCA_021300055.1 Nitrosomonadaceae bacterium
ACGAAGTTATCTAGCGGGACTCGCGCCCGCACTAGTGCAGCACCAACCCAACACCAACGCAGTACCAACAACAGGAGTACTCACCATGCAAAGCGCAATAGCAAGGCAGGAACAGCTAAGAAAACTAGGGGTGGATACATCGCCGCTGTATGTAGTCCACGCGAAATCTGCGGCTGTTGTGATGATCCTAGTCGGCCTCACGCTGATCAGCGCTACCGCGCCACCCAAGTCGTCCGGGATACTGGCGGTTTCGGCCCAAGAGCGCGTAAACGAGAACCGGGAAGCGACATTGCTGAATTGCCGGATCGAGTCCCGCGCGGTCAACACGAGTGTGAACGTAGCGCCCCACTGCCCCCTTGCGATAAGCGGCTTAGCTGCCGCCAGTTCGCGCGTCGCAAGAAGCGATTCGGCAAAATTCGTAATCGCGGACAACAGCAAAGCCTACATCGCGTATCCCAATTTTTTCGCGATACGCAATCAGGCAAAAGCGATGCCCGCGGACGTAAATGAGTCAGGCTTACTTCCGAGCAAAACCTAGCGACGATTAGGTCTGCCGCAAGTGCTCGCATCGTAATTGGATCGATATTTCACTGGTGCGCAATGAACTGTTGTGTGAAGTATGCAGAGAATCACACTCGCTTCGGGTTGATTTCAAATTCGATTTTCGCTTGAATCAGTTTTTGGCTACTTGTATTCGTGAGCACGATACGCTCTCTGTTTTGTGGGCGCTCGCACGTTTTGAGGATGGGGCGATTCATGGGTTCGTCGAAAGAGTCTGAGATGTACTTTAGGAATATCAGGCCAAGGACGACGTGCTTGTACTCAGCAGCGTCCATGTTGTTTCTGAGCTTATCAGCGGCGAGCCAGAGCTTTGCTTCGAAACCGATATTGGCGGAGGAGTCTGACTTCTTGGTACGTGCGACGGCCATTGCTTGAGTAACTTTCTGGTCTTGGGTTGTTGCATTCCATTCATTAGCGCCACCGACTCTAGCACCGACCGTTCGCTTGGAGAATTGTCCTAATCGCCTATTGAGACTAAGGCAGCGGCGAGGTTTGGTGGGCACTTGGTACAGGCGTTTGCGGCTAGTGCCTAGGCCCGCATTGAGCACTTGGCGCGACGAAAGGCAAGCCGCCCCTTTTTTGGCGGCCGGGAGCGCGGAGGAGCGTGCCAGCGCGACATCAACAACAGACACGGGGACACCAAGCCTGTCACCCTGAAAAAGCTTCATTTAAATCAATGCTTTGGATTTACCGCTACAATGCGAGTGCTTACTTCGTTGCCGGTGCCGTCTCAGACTTTGTTGGCATGTCTCCGGCTTTATTGGCAAAGATCAAATCTGATCTTTGCCAATTTAGTCTGAGACAACAGTCCCAACGGAATTAACGGGTTACCGCAGGCAGAAACTTAATGAAGTCTGGGACAGTTCATTCCTAGCTCCTATTTCGGAAATTTGGCTAGTTCCCATACTCAACGTGGTGTGGGAACAGCCAACCCCAAAAAGGCAAATACTGCGGGCGAACTGATTGCTCAGCGCGATTGATCCAGCTGGAATCTGTCCACTCCGGCTCCAAGTTACACTCTTGGCATGTCCGCTTTTTCCCAGCGGCTACCGCCGCATCTGACCGAGGCTGTGTGGAAACTCGGTAGTTTTTGCAGGTGATCGGAACAATCATTCGCTGTGTTGGTCTGAGTTTCTCGTGATCATTGCGACACGAGGTGCCCTGAATGAAACGTTTCATTGAAGGTGCAGACCGCTCTCAAAGCGTACTCTTTCCGGAACGGTTGGATGAGTACATCGGCGAAGATAACCCCGTCCGCGCAATCGACGTCTTTGTCGACACGCTCGATCTGCAGCAACTCGGCTTTGAGCGTGCTCTCGCCAAAGACACTGGTCGGCCTGGTTACCATCCCGCTACGCTGCTCAAGATTTACCTCTACGGCTATCTGAATCGGATTCAGTCCAGTCGACGCTTGGAGCGCGAGAGCCAACGCAACGTTGAGCTCATCTGGCTGACAGGTCGCCTCAGCCCCGACTTCAAGACCATCGCCGATTTCCGTCGCGACAATGGTCCAGCAATTACCCAAGTCTGCAAGCAGTTCATCCTAATTTGCCGAAACCTGAACCTCTTTACTGAGGCCATGGTCGCTATCGACGGCAGCAAGTTTAAGGCAGTCAATACGCGCGACAAGAACTTCACAGAGGGCAAGCTTAGCGCCCGCATGAGGCAGGTCGAGGAAAGCATCAGCCGATACTTAGGCGAGCTTGACCGGGCGGATCGGGATCCCACATTGGTTAGCGAGGAACGTGTTGGACGGCTGAACGAGAAGATTAGCCAACTTCGTTCCCAGATGCAGAAGCTTGATGCTATTGGTGAAGAAATGCGTGCGGCACCCGACAACCAAGTCTCGCTAACCGATCCAGACTCCCGGTCGATGGCAACCCACGGCACCGGGACCGGCATTGTTGGCTACAACGTTCAAGCGGCAGTCGACACCGCCCACCACCTGATTGTGGCGCATGAGGTCGTCCAGAAAGGGCATGATCGGCATCAGCTGGTGCCGATGGCTAACTTGGCAAGAAGCGCCATGGGTAGCCAGACGTTAACC
>JAJTHU010000218.1 GCA_021300055.1 Nitrosomonadaceae bacterium
CACACTCGGCGACCACGGGAATGTCGACTTTGTTCGGCGGCGGCACCGTGAGTGCTACGGTGATACCCGCCGCATCACCACCCAGTTCAGATTGAATTTGGCCGAGGCTCGCAAACGACAAGCTCGTGATGCTGTATGGCTTATTGAGTGAGGTGAGCTGACGGCGGATCTGTATGATTGGCGCCGCTAGCGTCGTGGCGAGAATGATTTGCGGGTCAGCTGCGATGATGCGCTTGGCGATGTCTGCGGGCAGGTCAGCATTGCGCTTGATCGCAAGCGAAGTCGGCACTTTCTGGTACTTCATCAGTGCACGTTCCACCGTCTGAAAATTTTGCTTGCCGACTTCATCGTCGTAATGCAGCACAAGCACTTTGGTGACACCCAGCGGCGCCCAAAAGCCAATGAGCTTTTCAATTTCATCGGCGTACGTAACGCGCGTGGTGTAAACATATTCGCCTTGCTTGCGAATGGTGTCGGCGCCGGTGAACGGGGCGAAAAACGGCACTTTGTTCGCCTTCACCGCTGGCATGGCCGGCAGACTCAGCGTGGATGACGCAAAACCGAACAGCGCAACCGCGCCCTTCTGCTCGATCAGTTGCTTCGCGTTAGGCCCGGAAAGCTTCGCATCGTTTTTGTCATCGAGCGTTTCTAGCCGAATACTGCGGCCATTGATGCCGCCCGCGTCGTTAACCTTTTTGAAGTACGCGAGCGCGCCATCTCGAATATCCGCACCGAAGGCCGCGTTGCCGCCCGTCAAAGGTGCCGATTGACCGACAACGATGTCCTGTGCCGTCGCTGCCGCCGAAAGCGCGAACAGCATTGCGGCGAAAAGAAACTTGTTGAAAACGCCTTTCATTGCTCAATCTCCTAGCGAACCCGACGCATATATTGCAGGTGTCGGCCCGGCCCGATCAATGTCGCGCGTCAATCCCGGATTGCGAGACTGGTGAGACGAACAAACCGCTGCTATGGTCAAAAGCGCATATGCGCGTGAGCGGCATCGGCGTTGGCAATGTGATACCGAAGCAAGCGTTCGGAGAACGGGTGGTCTTTGCTATGGGTGAGCGAAGAAGCACGCGGGTAGTAATGGTAGCCGAGGCGTCCTAACCACGAGCGGAGGGCAGCAGCACGCAACATACGCGGCCACTGAGTGTGTTCTTCAGGCGTGAACGCGCGCACGCTCGCATAGCCACGCAACAAGGCGCGTGTGTTGGCGAGATCGAGTTGCGCCTGTGGGTACGCTTGGAGATCAAGACACCAGTCGTTGACAGTGATGGCAACATCCCAGAGCAAATGGTCGTGGCAGGCGAAATAAAAGTCGATCATCTGGGGAACGCGATCCGGCGTCCACAGAATGTTGTCGCGAAACAGATCGGCGTGAATAACGCCGCGCGGCAGCTTTAGGCGATCAAAGTCGTGGAGGTAGGCAACTTCGCTGCGCACCAACGCTTGCTCATCAGGTTGTGCGTAGGCTCCAAGATGGTGGGCCTCGTGTTGCCACCAAGGCAGACCGCGCCAGTTCGACATTGGCAGTGTGAAGGTGCCTGCGGCGGCATGCATCTGCGCCAGCGCGGCTCCAACAGCGTAGCAATCACTCTCTGTCGGATGTGCAATGTCACCGCCTGAAAGTCGCTCAACTAAGACGGCCGGCTTCATTTTCAGGGCACCGATAATGCCGCCTTGGTTGTTCCTCACCGGTGCTGCGCAAGCGATGCCTGCCTCATGCAGATGCCGCATCAGACCGATATAGAAGTCGAGATCAGCGCGCGGAATCTTCTCGAAGATGGTCAGGACGAAACGACCATCGGTGGTAGTGACGAAAAAATTCGAGTTCTCGACACCCGCAGCGATGTCTTGGAAGTCGATGATTTCGCCGACCTCATAGTGCTTCAGGAACGCGCGAGCTTCGTCAATGCTGATGGGTGTAAAGACACTCATGGGGTGATGGTGTGCTCGGGTTGTGTCGCTACCACGTCAACAAGACCCACATCGGCACTGAGATCTTGCCCGCCACTTCCCCTTGGCGCACAAACTTTCCTTCGCCCTTCTCGTCGACCAGGGTGTAGGCAGGCCCCTTGTTGGGTTTAACGACCATCTTGTAGGCCTTGCCTTTGAATCGATACTCCGTGATGGTTTCGTCATCCGTCTTGCGCGTGACGATCTCGGTTTCTTTCACGAAATCGCTGGCGGTTTTGCCCTGCGGCAAAGGCGGCAGCACGAATTGGTCAATCAGTTCCGTCCCGGCGGGCTTGGCTGTATGCACGACAGGCGGTGGCGCAGCGCTTTGTGAAGCGCAGGCAGCGAGAAACACGAAAGATGTGGCGGCGAGATATCTCATGGCACTCCCCTAGGTTGGATTCCCGCTCAGTTATCAAATCCGGCGGTTATGACGGTGTAGAAGTGACTAAAGTCTCGCACAAGTCTACTGTGCAGAGGCCCGCAAAAACAGAGGTTGCAATCGGTGCTCTCTACGGCCACGCGCGGAGGAGGAAAATCCACGCCAATTAGTACGCGCCGAGCAGCGAATTGCGTCGTGAGCGAAGAAGCGCGGCACTTGCGCGAGGAAATTGAAACCTGCCGAGACTCCAATCGGTGTGCTGAAAAGCGAAGCGAGCGAGCTTAAGGCGGGGAAGGCGCGCAGACGGCGAGGCAGACAGTATGTGTTGATACGGCAACGAAGCCGTCGAGCACACGACCCCGCATCAAGGTTGCGCAGCCGCTTTGCAGCCATCGCTACAAAGCCATTTCCAGCACCTTCTCATCCGCATTCGGCCGAATACTTCTTGTCGTGTAGTAATCAAAGATCGACTTCACGACCAAATCGGCATCATCGATGACTTGAAACAGGTCGAGGTCTTTCTCGCCGATGACTTTCTCTTCAAGCATGCGGGTCTTGACCCAGTCGATCATCCCCGCCCAGAACGCAGACCCCACCAAGATCACAGGCATCTTACGGATCTTGCCGGTTTGAATGAGGGTTAACGCTTCCCAGAGTTCGTCGAGCGTGCCAAATCCACCGGGCATCACGACGTATGCGGATGCGTTCTTCACGAACATTGTCTTCCGCGCGAAGAAGTGTTGAAAGAAGAGCGAAATGTCCTGGAAGCCGTTGCCCTCTTGCTCGTGTGGCAACAAGATGTTGAGACCAACAGAGGGTCCTTTGCCTTTTTGTGCACCTTTGTTGGCTGCTTCCATGATGCCCGGCCCGCCACCGGACAGTACACCGAACCCAGCATCCGAAAGCTTGAACGCGATTTCCTCGGTGAGCGCATAGTACGGATTGTCTGGCTTTAAGCGGGCGCTGCCAAAGATGGCGACGGCTGGCGAAATCGTCCCAAGGCGCTCCGATGCGGAAACCATTTCCGCGATAATGTTGAACATCCACCACGACTCGCGCGCCGATGACAGGCTCTGGTCGCGAAGTTCAGGGTCTGCGCGTTTGGGGATTTTCCCCCGTGCTAGCTTGATGCTTTCAACTGTCTTGTCGAGATTTCCCAAAGCGCTCTCCAGAGATTTGAATGTCCGATCCGACAAAACCAGCGGCTGAGTCAGACCTGTCAACGCCGCCCGCTTCGCGACCGAAGAGACTATTGCTCGTTGATATTTCGAGCTATTTCTATCGGGCGTTCCACGCAATGCCGGATTTCAAGAGCCCTCAAGGCTTGCCCACAGGGGCGAT
The DNA here is from genome assembly GCA_021300055.1 of Nitrosomonadaceae bacterium. GTDB lineage: Bacteria > Pseudomonadota > Gammaproteobacteria > Burkholderiales > Usitatibacteraceae > UKL13-2. The sequence continues at coordinate 3,680 of JAJTHU010000218.1, forward strand.
CTACGGCGTGGTCAACATGCTGAACAAATTGCGTGACGACTACCCCGCCGATTATAGCGCCTGCGTTTTTGACCCCAAGGGCAAAACCTTCCGTGATGACATCTTCCCGGAATACAAAGCCAATCGCGCGGCGATGCCGGATGAGCTGCGTGAGCAGATTCCGCACATTCGGGAGGTTTGCGAAGCGCTAGGCTGGCCGTGTGTCGAGGTGCCGGGCAATGAAGCCGATGATGTGATCGGTACGCTCTCAGTTCACGCAAGTGCGCGTGGTGTTGAGACCGTGATATCGACTGGCGACAAAGATCTCGCACAACTCGTCAACGACAAGGTAATGCTCGTCAACACCATGACCAACGAGCGCCTCGATATCTCAGGCGTGGTCGAAAAGTACGGTGTGCCGCCGGAGCGAATCGTTGATTACCTTGCGTTGATGGGCGATAGCGTGGACAACGTGCCAGGCGTCGATAAAGTCGGACCCAAGACTGCCGTCAAGTTGATCAACGAATACGGCTCGCTTGATGGGGTGATCGCGAACGCTGAGAGCGTCAAGGGCGTTGTCGGTCAAAACCTCATCAAGGCGCGCGACTGGTTGCCAACCGGGCGCGTACTCGTGACGGTGAAGTGTGATGTCGAGTTGCCATTCGATTTCGATACGATCGACTACAAGAGCGTCGATGTGGCGCGGCTTGATCGGTTGTATGAGTCGTTTGGCTTTCGCACGCTTCGCAACCAACTGCGCAAGAACCTCGGCGAGGCTGGCGCCTCCAGCGTCGATGGTACGGCGGATGGTGCCGGAGCACCGCCCGACGGCGATGGTGTCTTCAAGCAAGCCGCGAAGGACGCGGGCGCGTCACGTTGGTCGGCCTCAAATGTGCCCCGCGTCTCGACCGGAGATTCTCAAGCGCGCACGGCTGAATTCATCTCGGCGCGTCACTACGAGACCATCACCACCCGCGCGCAATTCGATGCATGGCTTGCCAAGCTCCAAGCGGCGCCATTGGTTTGCGTCGATACCGAAACGACGAGCCTCGATCCAATGCGTGCCGAGATTGTCGGTATCTCGTTCGCGTGCGAGGCAGGCAGCGCGGCTTATCTGCCGCTGCGTCACAACTATCCCGGCGCGCCCGATCAACTACCTTTTGACGAAGCTCTCACAGCGTTACGCCCGTGGCTCGAAGATGCCAGCAAGAAAAAGCTTGGGCAAAACGTCAAGTACGACATGCACGTTTTCGCGAATCACGGCATTCACGTTAGGGGCTATGTGCATGACACCTTGCTGCAATCCTACGTGCTCGAAAGCCACCAGCGTCACGACATGGAATCGCTTGCATCACGCCACCTAGGTGCGACGGATTTGGTTTCGTACGAGGACGTTGCAGGCAAAGGGGCATCGCAAATTGGCTTCGATCAAGTTTCGATTGAGACTGCGATGCGATATTCGGCAGAGGACTCAGACGTCACACTGCAGCTGCACGCCGCGCTGTATCCGCAATTGCGCGAGGATGCGAAGCTCCACCGCGTGTACGAAGAAATCGAAATGCCCGTCTCACGCGTGCTGCTCACGATGGAGCGAAATGGGGTGTTGATAGACGCGTCGCTTTTGCAAACACAGTCGGCTGAGCTGGGTCAGAAGATGCTCGAGCTCGAAGCAAAGGCGCATGAAATCGCCGGTCAACCGTTCAACTTGGGGTCGCCTAAGCAACTTGCCGAAATTCTGTTCGACAAGCAGGGAATCAAGCCGCTCAAGAAGACACCCGGGGGCGCGCCAAGCACCGATGAGGAAACCCTAGAAAAGCTCGCAGAAGACTATCCGCTGCCGAAAGCGATTCTTGAATACCGGTCGGTGTCAAAACTGAAGAGCACCTACACCGACAAGCTTCCCAAAATGGTGAATGCGACAACGGGACGTGTGCACACTAACTATGCGCAGGCCGTTGCGGTCACCGGACGGCTTTCGAGTACCGATCCCAATCTGCAAAACATCCCTGTGCGGACGGCGGAGGGGCGGCGCATTCGTGAGGCATTCATCGCGCCTTCGGATAGCGTAATTCTCAGCGCTGACTATTCGCAGATCGAGTTACGCATCATGGCGCACCTATCTGGCGACAAAGGGCTGCTCGATGCCTTTGCACATGGCGAGGACGTGCATCGCGCCACTGCGTCGGAAGTGTTTGGTGTGCCGCGCGATGAAGTGAGCAGCGAGCAGCGTCGGTATGCCAAGGTGATTAACTTCGGGCTGATTTACGGCATGAGTGCGTTCGGGCTCGCCGGCAACCTCGGCATCGAGCGCAGTGCTGCGGCAAACTACATTGAACGTTATTTCGCGCGCTATCCGGGAGTGAAGGCCTACATGGACCGCACGCGCCTCCAAGCCCAGGAACAAGGCTATGTCGAGACGGTGTTCGGCCGCCGACTCTGGCTACCCGACATTCGCTCTGGTAATCAGGCGCGGCGCGCGGGGGCCGAGCGCGCCGCGATCAACGCGCCGATGCAGGGGACTGCCGCAGACCTAATTAAGCTCGCGATGATCGCGGTGCAAGGTTGGCTCGAATCAAACCGGCTACAGACCAAGCTCGTCATGCAGGTTCACGACGAATTGGTGCTGGAAGTGCCGTCCACCGAGCTCGAGCGCGTCAAGGCCGAGGTGCCGGGACTCATGACGAATGTCGCCAGGCTCGACGTGCCGCTTGTTGCCGAGCCAGGCGTTGGTGCCAATTGGGAAGTGGCACACTGACACGGAAGACTTTCTTCGCTTGCACGATAGTCACAACACCCAATGGACGGCTGCGGTACGATAGGCAATGCTCAACAACCCGGCTTCGCTTTCATCGGACCCAACCGCCGTGTTAATCGGCTTTTGTGTCGCCCTCGGCGTGGGCTTGCTCATTGGCGCCGAACGAGAGCGTCGTAAGGGGCATGGTCCGAATCGTGCACCTGCAGGCATCCGAACTTTTGCGGTCGCTTCGCTGACGGGGGCAGTTGCGATGTATGCCGGGGGCGGCGCGCTACTGGCGGTCGCCGTGCTGGTAGTAGGCGCGCTTGCGCTACTGGCCTACCAGCGTCGTCGTGCCCTCGACCCTGGTCTCACGACCGAAGTCGCGCTAGTGCTCACGACGCTGCTCGGCGGGCTGGCGATTCGGGATGCTGCAATTGCCGCCGGTGTTGGCGCCGCATTGGCCGTACTGTTGGCGGCGCGCGAGCACCTGCATCGGTTTGTGCGTGGCGTGCTGACAGAGCAGGAGTTGCACGATGCGTTGCTGTTGGCTGCTGTGCTACTGATTGCGCTGCCACTTGCGCCGGACCGTGATATCGGTCCATTCAATGCGATCAACCCGCATACGTTGGTGTTACTCATTGTGCTAGTCATGAGCATCAATGCGCTCGGCTACGTGGCAACACGTCTGCTGGGTGCGCGTTTCGGTTTGCCCATTGCTGGCCTTGCCGGCGGCTTCGTGTCGAGCACAGCGACGATTCACGCGATGGGGACGCGCATTCGCCAGGCCCGGCAAGGCGACGAGAGTGCCGATTCACAGCTGGCACTTATTCGAGCGGCCACGGCCGGCGCGGTGCTGTCGTCGGTTGCCACACTGGTACAGATGATGCTGGTGCTGTGGATGTTGCAACGTGAGTTGGCCATGCACCTTGCATGGCCAATGCTGGCGGGAATCGTTGCGTCGGTAGTCTATGCAGCGTTTTTCGTGCGGCGCGCGCTCGGCAGCCGGACGGCAGTGCGCACAGAGGCCACAGGTCGAGCGTTTGATCCAGTCGCTGCGCTGGGCTTTACAACGATCGTTGCCGCGCTGTTGGTGCTTGTGGCGGCGCTCAATCACTGGTTGGGGTCACAGGGCGTGCTTCTAAGCGCGTTCCTAGGTGGTTTTGTCGACGCGCATGCCGCCGCCGCATCGGTCGCGTCAGTGATGAATCGCGCTGACATGGGGCTGAATGCCGCGACTTGGGCCATCTTGGTCGGCGTGACATCCAATGCGCTAATGAAGCTGATTGTCGCGCTGCAGAGTGGCGGTCCGAAGTACGCTTGGCGTATCGGGCCTGGCTTGGTCATCATGCTCGCCGTGCTCTGGCTGCTGGCCGCGCTTAGTGCATGACAGTTTTGCTGAGGTAGCGCGGCCCCGAGCAACGGATCGCCCCAAAATGGGGCGTCATTGAGCATGCAGACCGAGCGGGTGCAAAGAATCCTGCCGCAACCCCCAACAAGGGGAGTGCAAGTCGCGTCGCACAAAGCATAATCGAGTCGCAAATTCTCGAGACGCCGCAGCATCGCACTGCCGGCGTGGACCCTCAATATCGAACAGAAAGCAACCGATGGCTCAGCTGAACGAAGAACAGGCACGTGCCTACATGCACAAATTGCTGGCAACGATGAGCCAGCAAGGAGGCTCGGATCTCTTCATTTCCAATGATTTCCCGCCCAGCATGAAGGCGCACGGCTCGATGACGCCGCTGTCGAATCAGAAACTCACGGGGGAAGTCACCAAGATTCTGGCGCACTCTCTCATGAACGAGGAGCAACGCAAGGAATTCGAGAAAGAGATGGAGTGCAATTTCGCGATCTCTATTCCAGGGCTTTCGCGATTTCGCGTCAACGTATTCGTGCAGCAACGATGTGTCGGCATGGTGATCCGCACTATCGCAGCTGAGATCCCAAACTTTGAAAAATTGGGCTTACCGCCGATTCTCAAAGAAGTGATCATGAACAAGCGCGGGCTGGTGCTGGTCGTTGGCGGCACGGGCTCGGGCAAATCCACCACGCTGGCGGCGATGATCGACCAGCGCAATCGCACTTCGCCCGGACACATCATCACGGTCGAAGACCCCGTGGAGTATGTGCATCAATCGAAGATGTCGTTGATCACGCACCGTGAAGTCGGGGTGGATACGCACAGCTGGCACCATGCGCTCAAAAACACACTCCGCCAGGCACCCGATGTGATTTTGATCGGCGAAATTCGCGATGCTGAGACCATGGAGCATGCCATTGCCTTTGCTGAAACGGGGCACCTCTGCCTCGGCACACTGCATGCGAATAGTGCAAACCAAACGATTGACCGCATCATCAACTTCTTCCCCGAAGAACGGCGCAACCAGCTGTTGATGGATCTTTCGGCGAATCTGCGTGCCATCATCTCGCAACGACTTGTGCGCACGCAAGACGGAAAGGGGCGCAAAGCCGCAATTGAGATCTTGCTGAATACGCCGACCATCGGTGAGCGTATTTTCAAGGGCGAGTTTCACGATATCAAAGCGATCATGGCTAAGTCTAAAGAGCTCGGTATGCGTACTTTTGATCTGGCGTTGTTTGAGCTCTATGACGACGGGCACATCGCATACGAGGAGGCCATCCGTAATGCCGATTCCGCAAACGAATTGCGCCTCAACATCAAGCTGAAGAGTAAGCGCGGTGAGCCCGCCTCATCGACTGGCGCGCTGTTAGAGATACACAAGGATCCTCCCAAAGAGGAGGAAAAGAAGGAGGAGGATGCACCGACTGGTTAGCACTGGCGTTGATCTTGCGACAAAATCGGCAACTGCACCGCAAGTCTAATCATCCGCCAGGAGTTGACCCACATGTTCAGCAAAGACAAACACCACCGTTTCGCTCGTCCCTCAATCGAGCTTGTCACATGGCTGCTGGCGGTGATGATGTTTTGCGGCGTTGCCAACCCCTCTTTTGCGCAGGGAGCAACGAGCGCACCCAAACCTGGTACAGACGATGCGCCGGTCGTTGCATTGCTCTCGCTGATTGGAGATCGTCTCCATGTGGTGAGCAAACTGCCGAGTACCGGCACAAACTTGGAGCCGATCAAACGCGATTCGATCGTCATTGATACCCCAATGTTTGATCAACAAGCGATGAACGCCAGCATTCGTGGGCTACGCCGCGCGATGTC